>DNJI01000113.1 GCA_003489145.1 Gammaproteobacteria bacterium
ATAACAAAATTTTCATCACCAAAAAAAGTCTCTAGCCAATCAGTGAGTAAGTCTAGGCGTTGATCAGTCATTTTTGAGTTGTTGGTAATAATCAAATACACATGACCAGGCTGGGTGAATAACGCCTTGGTTAATGGGTTGATCATCTAGCAAAGTGATGGGCATAATCTCGCGTGTTGAACTTGAGATCCACAATCCGTCAGCCTGTTGAATATCATCTAATGAAAATGGCGTTTCTTGTACATTGAGCTTGCAAGCTTTGGCACTATTGATGACTAAATCACGGGTGATACCTGAAAGAATATTAGGGCCAGTAGGGTGTGTGAATAAGGTGTTATCTTTTAGCATAAACACATTAGAAGTGGCACCTTCGGTAATCTGATGATTGCGAGATAAAATCATCTCTTCAACTTGATGTTGTTTGGCTTCTTGTGCGTAGAGAATATTGGCTAATAATGAGGTGGCTTTGATATCGCATCGATGCCAACGAATGTCTTCTCGGGTCATGGCAGAAAAACCATTTTCTAATTGAGATTTCGTTTTAGCGATGAGTGGGCTGGTTTCGATATACACGGTTGGTGTCAAAGTATCAAAGTTGTGTTTACGTTGGGTATCAGCACCACGGGTAATTTGCAGATAAAGTGATTGATCTAATGCAGACGAAAGGCCACTTAGCTTGGTTAGAATGGATTGCCATTCATCATGAGAATAAGGATTGGTGATTTGTATTGAATCAAGGCTATTTTGCAGGCGATCTAAATGCTCGGTTAGGCGGAATATTTTGCCCTGATAAACAGGGATGACTTCATAGACGCCATCACCAAATAAAAAGCCTCTATCCATAACGGAAATAGAGGCTTTGTTTTTTGCAATAAAATTGCCGTTAAGATAGACCATTAAAGCCCTAGTAGGGATAATATCCAGTTCCAAATTTGACTAAAGAATCCAGCTTCCGGCGCATCTTCAAGTGCAACAAGTGGCAGTTTTGCAAGGTTTTTACCTTCAAATTTAATGACTAAATGGCCGATACTATCCCCTTTTTTGATGGGTGCAGAGAGTCCGGCGTTTAACTCAATCGCTTGTTGAGATAATTTGTATTGACCACGCGCTAGCGTGATTGCTTTTGAGTTTTGAAGACCGACTTTTATTTCGTCTTTGGTAGAGTTGCTGATTGGTACACTCTTGGTGATAGCGCCAATATTTTTAGTCTCGAAAAAACGAAAGCCATAGTCAAGAATTTTTTGTGTTTGTGCGGTACGTGCTTCAACACTAGTTGAACCTAATACCACAGAGATTAGGCGCATATCCATGCGATTAGCGCTTGCGACTAAGTTATAGCCTGCTTTTTTGGTAAAGCCAGTTTTTAGGCCATCAACTGTTTTGTCACTCCATAAGAGTTTGTTACGATTGCGTTGTTTAATATCATGGTAAGTGAACTCTTTTTCGCTGTACCAAGGATAGAATTCTGGGAAATCTTTAATGGTGGCGGAAGCTAATTTAGCCATGTCAAACGCTGTGGTGTGCTGATCTTTATAGTCGAGACCAGAGGCATTTTCAAAGCGAGTGTTATCCATGCCAAGCCCTTGCGCGTATTTATTCATGTAAGCGGTAAAAGTACCTTCTGTACCAGCAATGTGCTCTGCTAGAGCAACGGCAGCATCATTACCTGATTGGATAATCATGCCTTTAAGTAAAATCTTAAGTTTGATGGTTTTTCCCACTTCAACAAAACTTTTTGAACCCATGGTTTTCCAGGCTTTTTCACTAATTTTTACATCATCTTCTAAGCTTGCTCTGCCATCTTGAATGAGTTGGAAAACCACATAAGCTGTCATTAACTTGGTTAAGCTGGCTGGTGCACGCTTTTCATGGGGCTTGTTTGAGGCAATAATAGCACCCGAGTTATAGTCAAGTACAGCGTATGAGGCTGCATTGATGGAAGGTTGTTTTGGGGTGATAAAAATAGCGGCTTGAAGGTTAAGCGAAGTGATGCTAATTGCGACAATAAATAAGGTTGATATTTTCTTTATAAGTAATTGATATTTCATATATTTTTAGTGATTATTTTGATTGAATTGTTGTTTTATTTTTTCTGATAATTGATAAGCAGCCATGGCATATCTGTTATCGTGATTATAACGGGTTAGCACATAGAAATTCCAAAAAGTGAGCCAGGTTTCGTCAATTTTTTGTTGCGGCAAGCGAATGAAGGCGAGTTTGGTTTTATTAGGAATGTCTGGGTCAATACTCAAACCTTTGTTGCGCCAATATTGCGTATTTTTCTTGGGCTTGTTGGTAGAGCGTTTGGCGTATTTTAAATGCGTACTTGATAATGAAATAGGACGTGCGATCTCGCCAAAGTCGTGCCATTGGTGTTTGTCAAAATAATTGGCAATGGAGCCGATGGCATCAATTGGATCTGAAAATAAATCAATTTTTCCGTCTTGATTAAAATCAACCGCGTAATGACGGTACGAGCTAGCAATAAATTGTGGATAGCCCATTGCACCCGCATATGAGCCCTTAATAGCGAGTACTGGTATGGCGTTTTCACGCGACATAAGCAAGAAAGATTCAAGCTCTTTTTTGTAAAAATTACGTCGTCGGTAATTACCAAAGGCGCGTTTCACCAAAGTTTCAAACGTAGGGTGTGTGCCTTTATTATGACCATAACTGGTTTCTATGCCAAGAATAGCAACCATAATTTCGATTGGTACGTTATAAGTGGTTTCAGCTCGCTTTAAAGTATCGAGATTGTCATTCCAAAATTTCACCCCGTTTTGAATGCGTGTTTGTGTGAGAAATAAGCCTTTGTATTTATCCCAAGCCATTGGCTTACTTTTTGGTTTTTTCTTTTTCTTGATTTTTTCCTTGGATTTATCCGCTATCGTTAATTCGATTTTGGAAAAAATAAGCATTAATTCGTTTTTATTAAAACGGTGTTCTTTCACCATTTTATTGATAAAGTTTTGAGTGGATTTAAACTGTGTGGCAGGTAATGTTTTAGCCGATATGGTTGATGAGAGTAACAGTAGTGATAAGGCTAATAATCGTAACATTTTTTACAGCTGGGAAAGATAACTTGGTGTTTTGTGTTTTCGGATAGACATAATAATACCAAAGCCACTCATTAGAGTAATGAGTGAAGATCCACCATAGCTGATTAAAGGCAGGGGTACGCCAACCACAGGTAGTAAGCCCGACACCATGCCGATATTAACAAAAATATAAGTAAAGAAAATTAGAGTTAGACTGGCACCAAGTAATTTAGAAAAAGTATCTTCTGATTCAAAAGAAATAATAAAACAGCGATAAATAATAAGACCATAAATAGACAAAAGTAGTAGCACGCCTAAGAAGCCTAATTCTTCAGCAATCACAGCAAAGATGAAGTCGGTAGTGTGCTCAGGTAAAAAGTTAAGTTGAGATTGCGAACCTTGTTCGATACCCTTGCCTAACAAGCCACCAGAACCAATAGCGATTTTAGATTGTAAAATATGATAACCTGCACCGAGCGGATCAGAGCTTGGGTCAATTAGCGTGAGAATGCGTTTTTTTTGATAAGCCATTAGTAGGTAGTTCCAAGCGATATAACCACCACTACCAATTAAGGTACTTATCAAACCAAAATTTAGCCAATTATTGTATTTAATTAATTGAATACGAACACCTGAGAAAAATAACACATAAACACCACTAGCACCAATGAGCAATGAAGTGCCTAAATCGGGCTGTTTGGCAATTAGCAAAACAATGGCAATAATAGCGATAATAGAAATCAATATAGGCAGTGGTTTGGGTGGTAGGGTTTTTTCACTAAGGATGGATGCGATAGCAATCGGCACAATGACTTTCATTAATTCAGAAGGCTGAAAACGTACAAACCCTAAATCGAGCCAGCGCTGGGCACCACCACTACTAGAGCCAAATAGTAGCACAAGGGTTAATAAAAAAATACCAAACAACATAAGATAGGGCGAATAACGACGGAAAAGGTAAGGCGGTATTTGTGCAATCACCAGCATCACGCCAAAGGCCAGTGTGAAGTGTGTAATCTGTTTATAAAGCAAGGTTGTTGAGTTAGCAGAAGCACTATAAAGCACAATTAAGCCAAATGAACTAATGACAATCAATAGTAAGAATAGCGGCGTATCCATTTTAAAGTAATGCCAAAAATGACGAATTTTTCCAAATAGCGTGCGTGTCATAACAGTAGTAATCCAACGCGTCGAATGTCAGATAATAATAAGTTAAAACTTCGGCAAGCAGACTCACTATTCATACATTCGACGCCAATACCCATTTGTTGAATGGCTATTTGTTGTTTAGGGCGTAAGAACTGAGTCATGCTTCCTGTGCCAATGATGAGTATATCAATATCATCTTGAGAGCTTAGCGGAAAAAGTGAAATTTTATCTAAGTTATCTAAATTGGTTATTTTGGTTTCTGTGAAATATTTGGGTGAGATAAAACAAGGGGTCTTTAGTGTGGCATGTGCCAATTTAATTTGGGAATCTTCAACAGAAATAATAGAATTTTGTTCAGATTCTTGTTGGTTGAATTCCATACTACTATTGAGGTTGTTTGAAGGTTTAAAAATACATTATAACCGTGTAAAATTATTCTATTTTTAAATATAAACAACAATGCCTAATTCTAACGAAACCGATGCTTTCTCAGCAGATTTACACAGTGGTATAGCCGCTTTTGATTCGAAAAATTTTTCTATGGCTTACCAGTTATTAGCACCACTGGCTGCTCAAGGTGATGCAGAATCATTATGGCGTTTAGGCATGATGCAAATGAATGGTTTGGGTTTGGTTGAAAACCAACCTTTAGGCCTTGAGAACTTTATTCATGCGGCTGAACAAGGCCATGTTATTGCACATCACATGATTGGCGTGGCTTATATGACCGGCGAGGGTGTAGAAAAAGATATTAATAAAGCCATTGAGTGGTTTGAAAAAGCAGCCGATTTTGGCTTACCAGGTGCAATGTATGCCCTGGGTATGCTCTATGAAGACGGAAAGGAAGTGCCAAAAGATACTGAAAGAGCACAAGCTTGGTACGTTAAAGCTGAAAAGGTTTCTTAAGGTAATGAAGTCAAGATTCGCCCCTTCTCCAACAGGCTACTTACATGTTGGTGGCGCTAGAACAGCATTATTTGCTTGGTTGTGGGCCAGAAAAGAGCAAGGTCAATTTATCTTGCGTATTGAAGATACAGATCGAGAGCGCTCTACCCAAGCCTCAGTTGATGCGATCTTGGATGGCATGAAATGGCTAGGATTAGATCATGACGAGGGCCCTTATTATCAAACTGATCGATTTGATCGATACAAGGTTGTAGTTCAACAGCTTCTAGAAGAAGACAAAGCTTATTATTGCGAATGTTCGCAAGAACGCCTACAAACCCTGCGTGATGAATTAATGGCCAAGGGTGAAAAAGCCAAATATGACGGCCATTGCCAACATAAGAATCTAACTGCTGGCGTGGTGCGTTTTCGTAATCCAGTCGAGGGTAATGTGGTATTTTCAGATTTGGTCAAGGGCGAGATTAGCGTACACAACAAAGAGCTCGATGATTTGATTATTGCACGTAGTGATGGTACACCCACTTACAATTTGACTGTGGTGGTGGATGATCATGATATGGAGATTGACTGCGTGATTCGTGGTGATGACCATATTAACAATACCCCTAGGCAAATCAATTTATATGAAGCGCTTGGTTGGGATCTACCAACCTTTGCACACTTGCCGATGATTTTGGGCGGTGATGGCGCAAGACTTTCTAAGCGCCATGGTGCGGTGAGCGTAATGGCGTATCGTGATGCTGGATTTTTGCCAGAAGCCTTGTTAAATTATTTGGTGCGTTTGGGTTGGTCACATGGTGATCAGGAAGTGTTTTCTATTGATGAAATGATTCGATTATTTGATCTAAAAGATGTTAATAAAGCACCAGGTAGTTTTAACCAAGATAAATTATTATGGCTTAACCAAGAATACATAAAAACCGCTGATATGACGCATTTGATTGAGCAGATTGATTGGCATCTTAATAATCAAGCAATTGATGTTAGTAACGGCCCTGATGTCACCAGAGTGATTGATGCACTCAGAGAGCGCAGTAAAACTTTGGTTGAAATGGCTGAAAGCATGAAAATGTTTTATCAAGATTTTGATCAGTTTGACGAAAAATCCGCTAGCAAGCAGTTTAAACCTGCAGCCAAGCCAATCATTAAAGCTTTAATTGATCATTATTCACAACTAGAAGATTGGTCGAGTACAGCGATTCACGATATTGTAAAAACGGTATGTGATGAGCAGGGTGTTGGTTTTGGCAAAGTTGGTCAGCCTTTTAGGTTGGCGCTCAGTGGCACAGGTAATGCAGGCAGTATTGATGTAGTGGCTGAGCTTGTTGGCAAGGAAAGAACCTTGGCCCGCCTTAATTTGGCGCTTGATTATATTGCTCAACATTCGAATTAATCAGTTATCATTTGAGTTATGAATTTAGAGCAATTTAAAACTCAATATCAAACATTACAACAATCACTTGAAGCTGATTTTTTAAAAGATCCTGACTCAGTAGAGTCAATAGTGCTAGCCCGTAGTAATGGTGTTGATGCGCTATTAAAAGATATTTGGCAAACATTTGAGATTGATCCTAAATTATGTTTGGTGGCTGTCGGCGGTTTTGGTCGAGGCGAGTTACACCTATATTCTGATATTGATTTATTGATTCTAATTCCAAACGGCACACATGATCAGCACCAAAAAAGTGTTTCTAGTTTTTTAACCTTCTTATGGGATGTGGGTTTAGAAGTAGGCCATGCAACACGTGATATTAATGACTGTGAGATAGAAATTAATGATCTAAGTGTTGTTACTAATTTATTAGAATCTCGATTATTGGTTGGTAACAACACTTTGTTTCTAAAGATGAAATCGATGATTAAGTCGAGCAATTGGTCGTCTCAGTCATTTTTAGTTGAAAAACAAAAAGAACAGCATAATCGTCATCTCAATTATTCAAATACAGCCTATAACCTTGAGCCTAATTTAAAAGAAAGTCCGGGTGGTTTGAGAGATATTCAAACGGTTGCTTGGGTGGCAAAATGGTATTTTGATGTCAACCTTTTATCTGATTTGGTTGATAAATCTTACTTGAGCGAGTGTGAATATGACTTATTGAAACAAGGTCAATTGTTTTTGTGGAAAGTGCGTTTCGCCTTGCACGTAATTGCCAAACGTCGAGAAGACAGAATTGCCTTTCAGTATCAAAAAGAATTGGCCAGCATGTTAGGTTATATTGACACTGATTTTATGGCGGTTGAGCAATTCATGAAAGATTATTATCGCACGGTAACCAAAGTATCGCGCTTGAATGATATCTTGCTACAACTGTTGGAAGATCGAATACTTCACACACAAAATCTCAATGAGAATTTTGTGATTAGTTATGGCTATATTCAAGCTACTAATGATGAAGTTTTTAAAAAACACCCAACCGCTTTTATTGAAATCTTCTTATTGATTGCTAAACACAATTATGTGCGTGGTATTAATGCTGGAACGCTCAGACAAATGCAGTTAGATTTAGATTTAATTGATGAAAATTATTACAAGAAACGCCAAAATAATCGCTTGTTTATTGAGTTGTTACAACAAAAACGTGGAGTTAATAAAGCGTTAAAGTTGATGAATCGTTACGGTATTTTAGAGCACTATATTCCATCATTTGGGCAGATTACAGGCTTGATGCAATATGATTTATTTCATACTTATACGGTAGATCAACATACGTTATTTGTGATTAGAAATTTGAGGCGTTTTTTTGTATCTGAATTTGCCAAAGAGTTTGAACTGTGCAGTGAGATTGCCAAAACCATTAACAAGCCAGAATTATTATTATTGGCAGGGCTTTTTCACGATATTGCCAAAGGTCGTGGCGGTGACCATGCAAGCTTGGGTGCTCAAGATGCTATAGTTTTTTGTAAACATCACCAATTAAGAGCTGATGACATAACGTTGGTAGCGGGTCTGGTTGAACAGCATTTACTCATGTCACAAACAGCGCAAAAGCAAGATTTAGAAGATTTTGAAGTGATTGACCGATTTGCCAAAGCAGTCGGTTCGGTGCAATTTTTAGAGTTGTTGTATTTATTAACAGTGGCAGATATTCGCGCTACTAAAGTTGATTTGTGGAACAATTGGAAAGATTCATTATTGAGAAAATTGTTTTATAAAACCAAGGAGCACTTGTTGAGTGGGATAACTAAACCACCCAATATGGCTAAACAAATTAAACAAATTAAACAATCAGTTTTAAGTGGCGTTAATCAACAAGGTTACGATACTCAACAAATTGAACAAATATTTTTAACCTTGCCTAAGGATTATTTCCTGCGTTATGAAGTAGAGGATATTTTGTGGCATTTATGGTTAGTAATGAAACCAACAGATAAAAAAATTAGAGTTGTATCGCGTTTGTCTGAGCATAATGTTGTTGATATTTTTGTTTATGGTGATGATTCAAAAGGCTTATTTTGTAAATTAGTGAGTATTATTGAAAAGTTAGGCTTGGATATTGTTGATGCAAAAATATTGACTACAAAAGACCATAAGGCTTACAACACCATTAGTGTTTTACAAGATAATATCTTGGAACAAATTAACCTTAATCAAGAAATAGAGGCTGAGCTTGATCAAATGACCTTAAGCGTGAAAGAGGCGGGTGACAAATCAATACATCGCCATTTTGATCACAAAATGAACATTGCTTTTTCTCATAATGAAAAATGGAACTTAACTAAAGTTGAGATTAATGTGATTGATAAGCAGGGTCTGTTGTCTAATATTGCTTATATTTTTCATCAGCTTGGTATTCACTTAGTAAATGCAAGAATTACAACCATGGGTGAGCGCGTGGAAGATATTTTCTTTATTAGTAACGCTAAAAAACAACCCTTGAGTGCAGCAGAAGAAAGACTTCTTAAACAAACATTGGAAGAAAAATTGTAAAATAATAACACAAAGGGTGAATAATCGATATAATTTGCCTAACAACAGCTCTTCTGCTGTGACTTATTCCTTTCAGACAAACATTACACAAACATATGAATGACAAAATTAAAATAGTAACGGATAGCTCATTTGAAGCCGATGTTATTAATTCATCACAAGCAGTTTTGGTAGATTTTTGGGCGCCTTGGTGTGGCCCTTGTAAAGCGTTAGCGCCAGTATTAGACGAAATTGCTGATGAATATGATGGCAAAATTACCATTGCTAAAATTAACGTTGATGAAAATGACCAAACACCGCCAAAATATGGTGTTCGCGGTATTCCAACAATGCTGATTATTAAAGACGGCGCAGTTGAGGCAACCAAAATGGGTGCTTTAAGTAAAGCAGAATTAAGCGCTTTTATTGACGCAAGTATTTAAAACATAGGCGATTCATCTAATAAAGTGAATCATTTTTTTATAACAAACTTTTAATTTAAAAAAAATTATCTCGCGCTAAGCGCATCGATGTTGGCCATTCTGGTTAACATTTCCCTTCATTCATTGGACAATTCATGAAACTATCAGAATTAAAAAAATCATCCCCAGAGGAGTTATTAGAATTAGCGCAATCTTTAGGTGCTGAAAATATTTCTCGCGCTAAAAAACAAACGCTTATTTTTATTATTCTCAAAGCGAAAGCGGCTAATAATGAAGAGGTAATCGGTGATGGTACGCTTGATATATTGCAAGATGGCTATGG
>DNJI01000060.1 GCA_003489145.1 Gammaproteobacteria bacterium
CCTTCTGATTGTGAAAACCAACCACCTAAGGTTGCTGGGAATAAAATGATACTTGAAGCGAAAATCGGTGGAATCACACCCGCCATATTAATCTTAAGTGGTAAGTATGAGCTTTGACCACCCACCATCTTACGGCCTTGCTGACGCTTGGCATAGTTAACGGTAATACGGCGCTGCCCTCGCTCCATAAACACCACAAATGCAGTAACCAGTAAGGTCATTGCCAAAAGAATCACGACAAAGATAGCGGCCAATTCTCCTGTTGATACGAGTGACATAGTTGAGCCTAATGCTGATGGCAAACCTGAGACAATACCGGCAAAAATAATCATTGAAATACCATTGCCAATGCCTTTTTCAGTAATTTGCTCACCGAGCCACATTAAAAATAGTGTGCCTGTGGTTAAGGTAATAACAGTCACTAAACTAAAGGTAAAGCCGCCTTGTGTTACTAGCGCCACACCACCAGCTGATTGCGATTGTAGAGCAATTGAAATACCGTAAGACTGAAACACTGCCAACACTACCGTACCCAATCGTGTGTACTGTGTAATCTTACGCTTACCTGTTTCGCCTTCTTTTTTAAGCTGTTCGAGCTTTGGCACAACCGATGTCATCAACTGAATAATAATCGATGCCGAAATATAAGGCATGATGCCTAAGGTAAAGATAGATAAACGCTCTAATGCACCACCTGAGAACATATTAAACATATCCAAAATCGTGCCTTGATTGTCTTGCACGAGTGAAGCCAGTGCAAGCGGCGAGATGAATGGGATAGTAATATGCGTGCCTAATCTAAAAACGATTAACGCACCCAGTAAAAAAAGGATGCGTCTGGTTAAATCTTGTGAAAGGCCTAAGGGTGGTTGACTCATAAAATTACTCGCTCACTGAGCCCTTAGCTGCTTCAATAGCGGCGCGTGCGCCTTTGGTTGCTTTGATGCCTGTTAAGGTTACCGCTCTAGTGATCTCACCAGAAAGCATCACTTTAACGCGCTTAATATTTTTAGTCACTAAGTTGTGTAGCTTTAACACATCAACTGTAATCTCTTTTTCTTCTAATTTGTCAATTTCTGATAAAGTGACTTGTGAAGTAATGATAGATACACGTGACGAGAAACCTACTTTAGGTAAACGACGCTGTAGAGGCATTTGACCACCTTCAAAACCAACTTTACTAAAACCACCTGAACGAGATTTTTGACCTTTGTGACCACGGCCACAAGTTTTACCAAAACCACTGCCGATACCACGGCCAACACGTTTTCTAGATTGCTTCTCACCTTCTGCAGGTGCTAATGTATTTAATTGCATAGTACTCATAATTCTTAACCCTCTACCTTAAGTAGGTAAGATACTTTATTAATCATGCCTCTCACTTCTGGCGTATCTTGCAAAACGACTGTGTGATTGATTCTCTTTAAGCCCAAACCAGTGATCGTTGCACGATGCGTTGGAAGACGGCCATGAAAACTCTTAACTAACGTTACGCTAACGGTGTTTTTCTTAGCTGCTGCTTTTTTAACTGCTGGCTTTTTCGCTACAGCTTTTGTAGCTGCTGCTTTAGCAGGTGCCTTTTTAGCGGCGACCGCCTTTTTAGCTACTGGCTTCTTAGCGACTGCTTTTTTAGCGGTTGCTTTTTTTACTACTTTCTTTTCTTCAGCCATTATGCTTCCCCAGTAATTTGTTCAACAGTTTTGCCACGCTTAGCAGCAACTGACTGTGGAGATGTCATTGACGTTAAACCTTCAACCGTTGCACGAACAACACTAATAGGATTACGTGTACCATTACATTTTGCCAAAATATTGTGAACACCAACCGCTTCTAAAACACTACGCATTGGGCCACCAGCAATAACGCCTGTACCTTCTGATGCAGGCTGCATGTAAACATTAGCAGCGCCAACACAAGAAGTAATCGGGTAATAAAGCGTGCCGTCTTTTAAAGGCACCGTTTTCATTGCTTTTTTTGCTTTGTCCATGGCTTTTTGAATTGCAGCAGGCACTTCACGCGCTTTACCCGTGCCATAACCTACTTTACCATTACCATCGCCAACAACAACCAGTGCTGAGAAGCCAAAAATACGACCACCTTTCACTACTTTGACAACGCGACGAATGTTAACCAGTTTTTCAATGTACTCATTATCGTCGTTATTATTATTTTTCTTATATTCAGCCATTATTGTCGCCTATGTTTATAATTTTTTTTAAAAGTCTAATCCGCCGTCTCTAGCCGCATCTGCTAATGCCTTTACACGACCATGAAACTTAAAGCCAGAACGATCAAAAGCGACTTTCGTTACTTTTGCTTTTTTTGCTGCTTTGGCAATTTCAGCGCCAATCTTAGCTGCTGCTTCAACATTACCGCCATTCTTAACTTTAGCGGTCAACGTTGATGCCGATGCTAATGTTTTTGTGCCACAACCACTAATGATTTGTGCATAAATGTGTTGTGAGGTTTTATATACACACAAACGCTCTACACTTCTTGCAGCATGCTTTGCTCTAAATTTAGTTGCTCTTCTTAAACGAGCTTGTTTTTTAGACAATTTCATATCTTAATACCTTATATTATTTCTTCTTAGCTTCTTTACGAACAACATATTCGTCAGTGTAGCGTACACCTTTACCTTTGTAAGGTTCTGGCGGACGGTAAGCTCTAATTTCAGCAGCCGCTTGTCCTACTTTTTGTTTGTCCATACCCTTCACAATAATTTCTGTTTGTGAAGGTGTTTCAGCTGTAATACCTTCGGGTAAATTGTATTTAACCGGGTGTGAAAAACCTAGGGTTAAATCTAGCACTTTACCCATTGACTTTGCACGGTAACCAACGCCGATTAATGATAATTTCTTTTCCCAACCCTCTGAAACGCCTTGTACTAAGTTGGCAGTATTAGCTCTTGCTGTACCCGCTTGTGCCCACGCTTTCTTTTGATCACTCTTATCTACCTTAGCAATATCAAATGTTAGTACATTTTCTGTATTGGTAATGACTACCGACGGATGAACTTCCATCTGTAATTGGCCTAATTTACCTTTGACTGACATAGTTGTATCATTAATAGATACCTCAACGCCAGCTGGAATTTCGATTGGTGATTTTGCAATTCTAGACATCTTATAACTCCCTAATTAAGAAATGCTGCACAAAACTTCACCACCAACATTTTCAGCTGCTGCGTTTTGACCAGTCATTACACCCTTAGGTGTTGAAACAATCACAATACCTAGGCCATTCATAACACTTGGCATTTCAGTACTCTTTACATATACACGTAAACTTGGCTTAGAGATTCTTTGTAAAGAATCAATCACCGGTTTGTCGTCATAGTACTTTAACTTAATGGTTAAAGTTTTAGCGGCGGCTTCGCCGTCAACACTAAATGACTCAATGTAACCTTCTTGCTGCATCACACTTGCGATAGCAGACTTTAAATTTGATGCTGGGATATTAACTTCTTTCTTATCAACCATGTGCGCATTACGAATGCGGGTTAACATATCAGCAACTGGATCAGACATACTCATATTATTTTCCTCCTACCAACTTGCTTTAGATAAACCGGGCACTTCACCATTCATGGTGCGCTCTCTTAATTTTGTTCTCGCTAGACCAAACTTGCGATAGAAACCATGTGGACGACCTGTTAAACCACAACGACTACGTTGACGGGTAGGTGATGCATCACGTGGTAATGCCTGCAACTTAATGGTTGCTTGAAAACGCTCTTCATCAGAAGAGTGTACACTTTTAATCGTTTTCTTTAATTCAAGACGCTTAGTACGGTATTTTTCAACCAACTTTGTGCGCTTGATGTCTCTATTTATCATAGACTTTTTAGCC
This sequence comes from Gammaproteobacteria bacterium, assembly GCA_003489145.1. GTDB lineage: Bacteria > Pseudomonadota > Gammaproteobacteria > PS1 > Pseudothioglobaceae > Thioglobus_C. The sequence continues at coordinate 3,853 of DNJI01000060.1, forward strand.
ATTTTCCTGTCCTTTAAATGGGAAATTAAACATTGCTAATAGTTTCTTAGCGTCATCATTGTTAGTAGCAGAAGTGGTGATAGCAATATCCATACCACGTGTTCTAGTTACTTTTTCAAAATCAATTTCTGGGAATACGATTTGTTCTGTTAAGCCCATGTTGTAGTTGCCACGACCATCAAATGATTTTTCGTTTAAACCACGGAAATCACGAATACGAGGAATCGCAATACTCACCAAACGATCAAGAAATTCATACATCTTTTCCTTGCGTAGGGTTACCTTACAACCAATCGGGTTGCCTTCTCTTAATTTGAAACTTGCGACTGACTTACGCGCATTACAAGTCATTGGCTTTTGGCCAGAAATAAGACTCATTTCTTCTAATGCACTTTGTAAGATCTTTTTGTCACCTAGTGCACTACCCAAACCCATGTTAATGGTGATCTTTTCGATCTTAGGTACTTGCATAGGGTTGGTCATACCCAGCTCTTTTTGTAGCGCAGGTAAAATTTCTTTTTTATATTGTTCTTGTAATCTAGACACGGTTATATTTCCTTAACTTGTTCAAACGATTGAATCGCCGTTTGATTTAAAAAATCTTTCTTTGTTGCCGTCTTTGTCAGTGCGAACACCAACTCTGTCTGCTTTCTCTGTTTTTGCGTTGTAGATTGCTACATTTGAAATCGCCATTGGCATTTCTGTATCAATTATGCCGCCGGTTACGCCGGCATTTGGATTTGCCTTTACATGCTTTTTAGCAATGTTCAAACCCTCAACTATGACTTTAATATTGGTGATTTTAGTGACTGTGCCCGTAGAGCCTTTGTCTTTGCCAGCAATAACGATCACTTCATCATTTAATTTAATTTTTTGCATTATAGAACCTCTGGTGCTAATGACACAATCTTCATAAATTGCTTGTTACGTAATTCACGAGTAACTGGGCCAAAAATACGCGTACCAACTGGCTCAAGTTTAGTGTTTAACAACACACATGCATTATTATCAAAACGGATGCGAGAACCGTCAGTACGACGAACACCGTGTGCTGTACGTACAACAACGGCATCATAAACGTCACCCTTTTTAACTTTACCGCGTGACGAAGCTTCTTTGATACTGACTTTAATCACATCACCAATAGCCGCATAACGACGCTTAGAGCCACCTAGTACTTTAATACACATTGCCTTGACACCACCGCTGTTGTCCGCAATATGAAGTTTTGTTTGCATTTGAATCATGTCTTATTCTCTTTTAATATGCTATAAATTAATCAATCGAAACTGATTTCTCAACGACTTCTAACAATGCCCAATGTTTAGTTTTAGAGAATGGCTTTGCTTCCACTACTCTGACTGTATCACCTAAACTACATTCGTTATTTTCATCGTGTGCATGAACCTTAGTACTACGTTTGATGTACTTCTTATATATTGGGTGTCTAACTTGACGCTCGATCTTTACAGCAATCGTCTTATCACGACCTGCACTTACAACCGTACCCATTAGTACGCGCTCTACTTTATTATCACTCATGCTTGTTTCTCTTTAATAATTGTTTTAACTTGTGCAATGGTTCTTTTGGTTTTTCCCAACTTAGTAGGATCGCCTAACTGTGCAGTTTTGTGCTGCATACGCAACTCAAAGTGCTCTTTCAAAAGCGTCATTAGCGTTTCGTTTAATTGAGAGATATCTTGCTCTCTTAATTCTTTAATATCCATTACATCACCGTCCGTTTAACTACTGTTGTTTTTACTGGTAATTTAGCTGCTGCCAATGCAAACGCTTCTCTTGCAATGGTCTCATCGACACCTTGCATTTCGAACAACATTTGACCTGGCTTAATTTGCGCTACCCAATATTCAACACTACCTTTACCTTTACCCATTCGAACTTCTAATGGTTTTTTAGTAATTGGCTTGTCTGGGAATACACGAATCCAAATCTTACCTTGACGTTTCACATGGCGTGTCATTGCACGACGTGCTGATTCGATTTGTCTAGCTGTCATACGACATCTACCAGTTGCTTGCAAACCGATATCACCAAAACTAACCTTATGGCCAGTGGCTAGGCCGCGATTACGGCCTTTCATCATTTTTCTAAATTTTGTACGTTTAGGTTGTAGCATTTTTAAGTCCTTTACTTCTTGCCTAGTTGAGTTGTTGCACCACGACGAGCAACCTCATCCAATGTTCCTTTTTTGTGATCTAAGATTTCACCTTTAAAGATCCAAACTTTGATACCGATTACACCGTATTGTGTATTAGCACCGTATGATGAATAATCAACGTCTGCTCTAAATGTATGTAAAGGTACGCGACCTTCACGATACCATTCAGAACGTGCAATCTCAGCACCATTTAATCGGCCACTTACCATGACCTTAATACCTAGAGCACCTAGGCGTGTTGCATTACCTAACACACGCTTAACCGCACGACGGTACATCACACGCTTTTCTAATTGTTGTGCAATGTTTTCAGCCACTAGACGCGCGTCTAGTTCAGGCTTTTTAATTTCTTCAATACTAATATGTACTGGAATACCCATCATTTTAGATACGATGGTTTTAAGTTGCTCAATATCAGCACCTTTCTTACCAATAACAATGCCAGGACGTGCCGTATGAATTACAACTTTAGCATTGTTAGCTAGACGTTCAATTTGAACGCGACTAACAGAAGCAGATTTTAATTTCTCAAATAAGAAATCTCTAACTGCGATATCAGATAATAAGTACTTAGAATAATCTTGAGAATTCGCATACCACTTAGAATCCCAATCCTTAACGATGCCTAATCTAATACCTTTTGGATTTACTTTTTGACCCATAATTAACCTGCGCTTACGCCAACTGTAATGTGGCTTGTTCTTTTTAAAATACGATTCGCTCTACCTTTTGCTCTAGGGCGGATTCTTTTCATTGTTGAGCCTTCGTCAATATAAATACTGCTTACTTTCAACTCATCAATATCAAGACCATCATTATGCTCAGCATTAGAAATAGCTGAATTTAATACTTTCTTAACTAATTTAGCCGCTCCCTTATTACTAAACGACAGAATGTTCAATGCTTCCTCTACTGGTTTGTTACGGATTTGATCCGCAACCAACCTCACTTTAAAAGATGAGCCTTTTGCGTATTTATGTATTGCTTTAACTTCTTTCATTGTTATTTACCTTTTATATTTACGCTTTACGATCGCCAGTGTGGCCTCTAAAAGTTCTTGTTATCGCAAACTCACCTAATTTATGACCAATCATGTTCTCGTTGATTGAAATTGGAACGTGCGCTCTACCATTATGGATTGCAATGGTTAGTCCAATCATTTCTGGAACAATAACGCTACGACGTGACCAAGTTTTAATTGGTTTTCTATCGTTATTTTCCTGAGCAGTTAATACCTTCTTAATTAAATGCTCGTCAACAAATGGACCCTTTCTTAATGATCTAGCCATGATTACCCTTATTTATTTCTACGACGTACGATAAGCTTATCAGTACGTTTATTACTACGTGTTTTATAACCCTTAGTTGGTGTACCCCAAGGAGAAACCGGATGACGACCACCACTAGTTTTACCTTCACCACCACCATGTGGGTGATCTACTGGATTCATTACCACACCACGAACGGTCGGTCTAACACCTCTCCATCGTGTTGCACCAGCTTTACCTAATTTTCTTAAACTGTGTTCTTTCTTAGATACTTCACCAATCGTCGCACGACAATCTGCTAATACTTTACGTACTTCACCAGAACGTAATCTCAAAGTAACATAAGTACCTTCTTTCGCAATTAACTGCGCTGAAGTACCTGCACTACGTGCCATTTGTGCACCCTTACCAGGCTTAAGTTCAATACAGTGAATAACACTACCTAAAGGAATGTTTGCACATGGCATGACATTACCTACTTGAATTGCAACCGAGCTTCCTGAAACAACGGTGTCACCTACTTTTAGACCGTTTGGTGCAATGATGTAAGTACGCTCACCATCTGCATATAAAACCAATGCAATATTTGCACTACGATTAGGATCGTATTCTAAGCGCTCAACTGTTGCTGGAATATCATCTTTAATACGTTTAAAGTCAATTATGCGATAACGACGCTTATGGCCACCACCTTTATGGCGAACCGTAATTTTTCCGCGGTTGTTACGACCACTGATTCTGTTTTTGCTCTCAGTTAGCGGTGCATATGGCTCGCCTTTATGTAGATCTTTGTCTACAATACTAACAACAAATCTTCTGCCGGGTGAGGTTGGTTTTCTTTTAATTACTTGTGCCATAATCCTTTCTCTTTAAGATGCGCTAACGTCAATCATTTGACCTTCAGACACTTTAATCATTGCCTTCTTCCAATTAACACGACGGCCAATCTTGCCTTTAAATACTTTCTTTTTGCCTTTCACATTAGAGGTGGTAACATTTAATACTGTCACACCAAATAATGCTTCAACAGCAGCCTTGATTTCTTTTTTGTTGCTATCAGAACGCACTTTAAATGCGTATTGATTGTATGCTGATAACATCGTTGTTTTCTCAGAAACAATTGGTGCTAACAAGGTTTTTAATACTTTTTCTTGATTCATAACATTGCCTCAACTTTTTTCAACGCCGCTTCAGTCATTACCACATTTTTATAACCGATCAAACTAACTGGATCAATGCTTTGTGTATCGCAAACACCAACATGATATAAATTACGTGAAGAGAGATATAAATTCTCATCTAGCTCATCTGTCATTAATAAAGCGTCTTTAACGTCTAAAGCTTTAAGTAATGCAGTCACATTTTTAGTTTTTGCATCTTTAACTTCAAAATCTTTTACAATTTTTAAGCGCTCAGAACGAACAAGCTCTGAAAAAATAACACTGATTGCGCCTTTGTACATTTTTTTATTAACCTTTTGTACATAGCTACGGGGTTGTGCTGCAAATGTCACACCACCCGAACGCCAAATAGGACCACGAGATGTACCGGCACGTGCTCGGCCTGTACCTTTCTGCGCCCAAGGTTTTTTGCCGCCACCGCTAACAGCGGCACGGTTTTTTTGTGCTTTAGAACCTTGACGACCACCCGACATATAAGCTGTCGTTACTTGGTGGACCAATGACTGGTTAAAGTCTCTTGCAAAAATAGTATCCGCGACTTCAGTAGAAGTGGACTTATTTGTGCTTATATTTAATACTTTTAATTTCATTTTAAAAAACCTTACGCTTCGTTAGTTTCTTCAACGTCAGCCACTTCATTAGCTGCTTGTTCTTCAGCAACGCGCTTACTTACTTGCGCATTACTTTTATCTTTTTTGTGTGATAGTAACACTTTAACGAAACCATTAGTAGCACCAGGAATCGCACCTTTAACTAACAATAAGTTTCTGTCACTATCAACTCTTACCACTTCTAAACACTCTTCGGTAACTTGCTCATCACCCATGTGACCGGCCATTTTTTTACCTTTAAATACTCGACCAGGGTCTTGACACTGTCCCGTAGAACCAATCGCTCTATGAGAGACTGAGTTACCATGGGTTGCATCTTGCATTTGGAAATTGTGACGCTTTACACCACCCTGAAAACCTTTACCTTTTGATTGACCTATTACATCAACGTAATGGCCAGCACCAAATAAAGAAAGATCAAAACTGCTTGCATCGCCAATTTCATCAGCATCTGCTCTAAATTCCCAAAGACCTAAACCAATCTCTTGTGAAGCCTTTGCATAATGACCTTTGATTGCTGACGGTACACGACGAATTTTTGCTTCGCCTTTTTTGTTTACTTTTGCACCTGTAGTAACTTGAACGGCACTATAGCCATCAACCTCAGTTGTTCTTGTTTGAACAACACGATTAGCTTCAATTTTAATAACACTAACCGGCGTGGCTGAGCCATCGTCAGACATAATACGTGTCATTCCTAATTTTTGTCCTACTAAACCAATTGCCATGATCTTATTCCTAAATTACTGTTTGTTTTCTTAGTTAAGCTTAATCGCTACATCAACACCCGCAGCCAGATCTAACTTCATTAGTGCATCAACTGTTTTATCAGTTGGGCTAATAACGTCCATTAATCTAACGTATGTTCTTAATTCGTATTGATCTCTCGCTTTCTTATTTACGTGCGGAGAAGTTAATACAGTGAAACGCTCCTTCTTAGTCGGTAAAGGGATTGGACCTCTTACACTAGCACCCGTACGCTTAGCTGTCTCTACAATCTCAAGCGCTGATTTGTCGATTAAACGATGATCAAATGCTTTTAATTTAATTCTAATATTTTGATTGCTCATGTGCCTTAAATCCTATTAATAAACCTATCTATTTTTACGTCTAACTTTTGAAACGAAAAACCGAAGATTATACAAGAAATCTTCGGTCTTTAATCAACTAATTACCTTATTCCGTCACCTT
>DNJI01000083.1 GCA_003489145.1 Gammaproteobacteria bacterium
TTATCTTTCGCTTGAAGACAATCTAATGCGTATTTTTGCCAGTGAAAAAATGGCAGCAATGATGCAGAGATTGGGCATGGAAAAAGGCGAGGCAATTGAGCATAAAATGGTGAATCGTGCGATTGAAAATGCACAGAAAAAAGTTGAGGGCATGAACTACGATGCGCGTAAACACCTATTAGAATATGACGATGTCGCCAATGATCAGCGTCGGGTAATTTACCAATTACGTGATGAGCTTATGAGCGTCAATGATGTACAAGACCGCTTTATTCAAATCCGTGAGGGTGTGATTGGCGATTTGTTTATAGGCTATATTTCAGCAGAGCAAGCCGAGGAAGACTGGGATACTGAAGGTCTACATAATGCTTTAAAAGCAGACTACTCGGCGGACTTTCCACTACAACAGTGGCTAGATGAAGGTGTTGATGTTGATGAGCTTGAGAGTAGAATCGTCCAAGGGCTTGGCGCAATATGTGATTACAAAGAAGGAATTGTTGGTGCTGAATCAATGCGCGGATTTGAAAAAGCAGTCATGTTGCAAACATTGGATCATTATTGGAAGGAGCATTTAGCGGCAATGGATTACTTGCGTCAAAGTGTGAACTTACGTGGTTATGCACAAAAAAACCCAACACAAGAGTTCAAACGCGAATCTTTTACTATGTTTGAGTCTTTATTAGAGACCATCAACATTGAAATTGTAAAATCATTGTCCAGTGTTACCATTAACGAAAACACCAAAGCTGACGATGTTGAGCAGCAAAACAACGAAGAAGCGCAGGCACAACATGAAGCGCTTGGCACAACCGGTGTAGACGATCACGAAGTTGAGGCTGCTACACAAGAAGACGAGCAAACAAAAGTTGAAAAAGTAGGGCGTAACGATCTTTGCCCTTGTGGTTCTGGTAAAAAGTACAAAAACTGCCATGGCTAACCTTTGTATCGGCCTTATGTCCGGCACCAGCTTAGATGGTGTTGATGCGGTCGTTATTGATACAAAGGCAACGCAACTGTTGGCGCAAATTTACCTGCCTTATCCGAAATTGTTAAAACAACAGCTGCAAGCACTGACACAGGGCGGAAAAACCCATTTAAAAGATTTGGCAGATATTGATACACAGGTTGCTCATTTTTTTGCTGATGTGGTCGCTGCTTTACTCGAAAGCGCTAATATTTTGGCAGCAGATATCAAGGTGATTGGCTCACACGGCCAAACTATCTTCCACCAAGGTGGTGAATACTCTATGCAGATTGGACATGGCGCTATTATTGCAGAACGCTCTGGTATTGCTGTGGTTAGTGATTTTCGTATGAATGATATTGCCGCTGCAGGCCAAGGTGCACCGTTAACACCTATGTATCATCAGCATTTATTACAAGGCAAAGAAGGTGTGATAATTAATTTGGGTGGTATTGCTAATTTAACACAAGTTTTAAAAGGCGTTGTTACGGGCTTTGATACCGGCCCTGCCAACACCCTGTTAGACAATTGGATTAAAAAATCTAAACAGTTAGACTATGACCGAGACGGTATTTGGGCGAGATCTGGCCTTATTGACAAGCGTTTATTGAGCGCTCTGTTAGCAGACGAATATTTTAAAAAACCAGCACCAAAAAGCACAGGTCCAGAATATTTTAATTTGGCCTGGCTTACAACTTACTTAACTGGCGATGAAAGCCCTGCTGATGTGCAAAGAACTTTGGTAGAATTAACGGCCATGAGCATTAGTCAACAGATTACCAAAGGTGCAGATGTCTATCTTTGCGGCGGTGGCGTGCATAATTTATTTTTAGCTGAGCGCCTAGCTTATTTAAATCCTTATAGCGAGGTATCCACCACAAACGATTTAGGCATGCCGGTTGATTATGTTGAGGCTGCCGCTTTTGGGTTCTTTGCACAGCAAACATTAGCAGGGAAAACCTCAAGCTTGCCGTTGGTGACAGGTGCTAAAGGTGCGAGAATATTAGGAGCCATTTATGCAGCACAATGATACGTTACAAATTATTCGCCCCGATGATTGGCATTTGCATGTGCGTTCGGGTGAGATGCTTAAATCAGTGGTTGGTATGACGGCTTCGCAAATGGGTAGAGCTATTATTATGCCAAACCTAACACCACCCGTTAGTGACGCTGTTCAGGCTCAGCAGTATCATCAAGAAATTATGAGTGCCCTGCCAGAAGATAGCGACTTCACACCGCTGATGGTTTTATACCTAACAGACAACACCACACCAGAACAAATCCAAGCGGCTGTTGACGGTGGTTTAGTCGTGGCGGCCAAGCTTTATCCGGCCGGGGCCACCACAAATTCAGACAGCGGAGTAACAGATATTACCAATATATATCCTGCATTAGAAAAAATGCAGCAATTAGGTATGCCGCTATTGGTGCACGGTGAGGTGACCGATGCCACTATTGACATCTTTGACCGGGAAGCAGTTTTTATTGAGCGGATATTGATTCAGGTTGTTCAAGATTTTCCTGAATTGAAAATTGTATTTGAGCACATCACTACCAAAGACGCCGTTGATTTTGTTTTGTCTGCAAGTGAAAACATTGCTGCGACGATAACCCCGCATCATTTG
>DNJI01000107.1:0-4709 GCA_003489145.1 Gammaproteobacteria bacterium
TTTTTTATGCCCATTTCAAAAATTTCCAAAATTTTCAATTTACAGCCTTTTAGGGTTTATTCCTTGATAAGCACAGCATTTAAAACGCTTAAAACAGCGTTTATTATGGTTTTTAGGTAAATTTTTGCTGATTTTCAGAGGGGTGAGTGGCTTTACACCTCAAGAATCTACCTTGGAGCATTATTTGCTAAATTTTAGTGGTGCATGCAAATATCATACTTAAAGTCACCGTATTAAGAGCCAATAGCAAAACCCAGTTTTCTAAAATTATCTAATAATATCGAAGTTTGGATCAAGGCTTAACTTAAATATTTCTGGCTGAATCCTAGGGTTGATTTGTAACTGATCAAATGCAATTACAATGGATTGCTCTAGTTCATTATTCATTGAAATGGCATGTAATAGGTTGTCTTTAAAGCCAAATTTTAATGTTTGGGTTGATGTGTTCGTTGTGTACCAGTCGATATGGTTCTCTTGATGAGAGAAAATTGGCAGATTTTGCAAGGTGCTGGGTTTGTTAATTAGCCAATAAAGGGGCGTTTGTGACAGATCTTGGATTTGTTGTAAGCTGGCTTGTTCAAGTTCAGTATCGACCAGCCATAGTTCATCATTATTCAGGAGTAATATTTGCTCATTAGGTTGTGTGGTGTACCAGCGTAGTTGTTGCGGGCGTTTAAAAGTTAAAGTGCCCGATGTGGTGCTGAGCAGTGAGTGTGTGTCGCTGTAGGTTGTTTGGGTGAAATTGGCTTTGAGTGATTCAAGCGAATTAAAAAAATCAGCAAACTGATGGTTGGTGCTAAGCGCTGTATTGGCCCAAAAAATGGACAACACAACCAGGATTTTAGTCATCAGTATTGATCGGTTCTGGCGCTAAGACTTGACGGTTGCCAGCACTGTTCATGGTACTAACCACACCACTAGCCTCCATGTCTTCAATAATACGTGCAGCACGGTTGTAACCAATGCGCATGCGTCGTTGCAAGCTAGAGATCGAAGCACGGCGTGATGAAGTTACGATTTGTACCGCTTCATCATAAAGCGCATCAAGCTCGCCAGTCACACCGCTACTGTTGCTACCTTCATGTGAATCAGCTGATTCACTATGAGCATTAAGAATGCCATCAAGGTAGTTTGGCTGTGAGTTTTTGCGCAAGAAATCAACCACACGAGTGATTTCATCATCATCAACAAAGGCGCCGTGGACACGGGTTAGGTGTGAAATACCTGGAGTCATATAAAGCATATCACCCATACCGAGTAATTGTTCTGCACCACCTTGGTCGAGAATAGTGCGAGAATCTACCTTGCTTGACACTTTAAAGGCAATGCGGGTTGGTATGTTAGATTTAATTAGACCGGTGATAACATCCACGCTTGGACGTTGTGTGGCGATAATAAGGTGAATGCCAGCAGCACGCGCTTTTTGCGCTAGACGCACAATCAGTGCTTCCACACGCTTGGCTTTGGCACGGTCTTCTTGGGCGAGTGCACCGAGCATGTCAGCATATTCATCAATCACCAACATAATCAAAGGAAGTTTTTCGAGTTCAGGGGCAGTTTCCCCTTCTTCAGCTGTGTTGGTGTTAAAAGAAGGGTCTAATAATGGCGTGCCTTTGTTTTTGGCTTTTTTGAGTTTTTCGTTAAAGCCTTCAATATTACGCACACCAAATTTAGCCAATAATGAATATCGGCGTTCCATCTCATTCACACACCACCACAAGGCTGAGGACGCTTGATTCATGTCGGTTACCACTGGGGTGAGTAAGTGTGGAATATCAGCGTAGCAAGCAAGCTCAACAATCTTAGGGTCGATCATGATCATGCGTACTTCGTCAGGCTTGGCTTTGTATAACACACTTAAAATAATTGCATTAATACCAACAGACTTACCCATGCCGGTCGCACCTGCCACCAATAAGTGTGGCATCTTAGACAAATTGGCAATCACCGGTAGTCCGTTAATATCTTTACCTAGGCCCATCGTCAACACTGAAGCGGACTTAGCGAAGACCTCAGAAGCGAGGATTTCTTTTAGACTGATCATTTCGCGTTCAGCGTTTGGAATTTCTAATCCAATCACCGGTTTGCCTGGAATCACATCAACAATGCGCACGCTCTCAACCAGTAATGCTCTAGCAAGGTCTTTGTTTAGATTCATGATTTGTGAAACCTTAACCCCTGGCGCTAATGAAAGCTCAAATTGAGTAACGACAGGGCCTGGAGTAACGGTGGTAATATTGACCTCAAAACCAAAGTCTTTGAGTTTAATCTCTACTTGGCGCGACATGTCTTCGAGCGCGTGTTCAGAATAACCTGAAGTATTGATACTGATTTCATCCAGTAAAGACAAATCAGGCAAACCACTCAAGGCTTTAGTGTTGAATAGATTGGACGAAGCAGGCGTAACTTTTTTGATTTTTTTATTGGATTTTATTTTAGCGGATTTAACTTTGGCTATAACCCCTGGTTTTTTGGTGTTGGTTTGTTTGGGTGTAATCACTAATTTTGCCGCTTTTTTAGCTTTTGTTTTTTCTCGAGAAGCTTTAAACTTGGCCAATAGTGCACCAAGAACGCCGCCAGTTGAAGTGAAAATATTGGCCCATGAGGCGGTGCTGGCAATGCTAAAGCTGATCATCATAATACTTAGATAGACAATAAATGAGGCAGAACCAAACAGTGTGCCAAAGTAGCCATGCATCATCTCACCAATCCAACCACCTGCAGGGTCAGCGGTATTTTGTGCCAGTATTGCAGCACTGAAGGCAACCATTACTATCATGGCAACCAAACGAATCATCGAGACAGAGCGATTAGCCGGTTTTTCCCCTGTGTTTTTGTGGATGTTGTAACCCAACCAAATCAACGAGATTGGGATTAAGTAAGCACTATAGCCTAGAATTGATAAAGAGATATCACCCAGATAAGCACCAAACACACCGGCCAAATTGATTACAGGTTCGGTTAGTGCAACATCACCTGACCATGGGTTTTCTGTTGGCGAGTAAGTAACCAATGCTGCAAAATACACCAAGCCCAAAGTGCTAAGTGCAATAAACAATACCTCGTTCATGGTTCGAGATCGTGGTTTTTGTGTGGTTTTTCTACTGCTTGAGGGGTTATTTTTTTTCAAGGTGATTTCAGCTTACTTTATAATGTTTGGAATAATAGAGTTTTTGTGTATAAGTATAAAGGATTGGTATTTAAATGAGTGAAAATAAACATTGTAAGACGTTGATTATTGGTTCGGGCCCTGCTGGCTATTCTGCTGCAGTGTATGCAGCAAGAGCTAACCTAAGCCCTGTGATTGTTAGTGGCATGGAGCAAGGCGGACAATTAATGAGTACTACTGATGTGGATAACTGGCCGGGTGACAATGAAGGTGTACAGGGCCCAGATTTAATGACACGTATGCAGCAACATGCTGAGCGTTTTGATACTGAAATTATTAATGACTACATTATCGATGTTGATTTTTCTAAACGACCATTTACACTGAATGGTGCAGCTACAACTTATACGGCTGATGCAGTGATTATTGCTACCGGTGCAAGTGCACGTTATTTAGGTTTAGAGTCAGAGGAAGCATTTAAAGGCAAGGGTGTTAGTGCCTGCGCCACTTGTGATGGATTCTTTTATCGTGGTCAGAGAGTGGCGGTTATTGGTGGTGGCAATACGGCTGTTGAAGAAGCATTATTTTTGTCCAACATTGCCGATCATGTCACCATTGTTCACCGTCGTGATAAGTTTTCTAGTGAAAAGATTTTGTCTGATCAATTAATTGAAAAGGCGAAGACCGGCAACATAACCATTGAATACAATCATAACTTAGATGAAGTATTGGGCGACGCCATGGGCGTGACAGGCTTAAGATTAAAAGGTAATGACGGCAAGACTAAAGAAATTGATGTGCATGGTGTATTCATTGCCATTGGCCATACGCCAAATACAGGTATTTTTGAAGGCCATCTAGAGATGAAACACGGCTACATTCAAATACAAAGTGGCACGCAAGGCAACGCCACACAAACCAGTGTTGAGGGTGTATTTGCAGCGGGTGATGTGGCAGACCATGTTTATCGTCAGGCGGTTACCTCGGCAGGCACAGGCTGTATGGCAGCGCTTGATGCTGAGAGGTTCATAGGCGAATAGTTCGTCATTATTAATAAGATTATTCGGTATAATTCTGACTTTTAAGGCCACATAGCTCAGTTGGTAGAGCAAGGGATTGAAAATCCCTGTGTCCCTAGTTCAATTCTAGGTGTGGCCACCATATTCAATAAAAAGCGCACCTTTCGGTGCGCTTTTTATTTGTAAGTTTGTAAAGGCTTATACGCCCGGCATATAATTCATGACTAAACCAATAATGACTAAGGTTAGAAACGCACCAGCTAACATGGCCATAACGACACACACTTGGGTAATTGCACATTTGGGTGAGCCAATTTCTTGACCATCATATTTCATCATATTTATTTTCTCCTCAAGATAAAAAATAGTTGTTTTATTACTTCAATTTCAATATTAACATAATTGAAAACCTTGGCATGACTATCATTATTGGCTAATATTGATAGGATCAGTCATGAGCTTTTACCTTAGTTTTATTCTATATTATGTTTTAATTATATAATAAACTTGACATATTAGAATTTCATGATATAATATGTTTCATGTTGCCACTCTCCCCCAAGAATTATTCTCTCCTCAAG
>DNJI01000107.1:5050-6867 GCA_003489145.1 Gammaproteobacteria bacterium
TCTCTCCTCAAGAGATAAGGTGGCAGCATACCTAATTAACTAAAAGACAAATAAAATGAAACTAATGATTATGATTAACACGATTGCACTGGCGCTATTATTAGCGGCAACAAGTGCGTCTGCTGAGGCTTCTAAGCCTTACGCTGTGTTTAATCCATTAGCAATGTTTGATCTTGTACCGAAAACACCTATGCAAAGAGCAGACAGTGCTTTTTATAACTACGGTAATAAGGGTTATGATTTTGTGGTTGAAGCGTTACCAATACCGGTGGCTAGTGTGCCACATCAAGTAGCGAGCTTAGACAAGCGTTAATAAACAACGGCCGCACTCATTGTGACCTTACCTGCTTGATCAAGTAAATCTTTACTTACTCTAATTTTTAATTGCTCATTTTTGGGCTTTGTACGCATGCGAGCAGTGAATTTCTGACCCTCAAAAGACAACTTAATACGATAACCCTGAAGCGACTTTAAAATTCTTTTTTGATAACCTACCTTCCAACAACCTGGTGCCATTGATTGACAAGGTTTGCTGACCCTTTCAATTTTGTAATTCATATAGATTGGCTCAATAGAATCAATGCTGGCATTAATCACGTGTGTTCTTGCAAATACATTGTTAGAGAGAAGGAATAGTGTTGCTAGGAGTGCTAAGATTCCTTTGTTGGGGTATTGCTTAACGTCTTTACGCATACTTTTTAGTCCTTGTAATGGAAATAAATTTACAATCTATATTATATAGTTCTAATATTATGGTATAATAATACTTAGAAGATCATATTCTCTCCCCCGAGATATATTGCTTGATTTTCTAATAGGTAGTCGTTTTTTTTATTCTCCTCAAGTTTAGTTAGGCGGCTACCTCCTCCTCAAGATTTAAGCGCTTTACGGCAACCATAATAACAACATGCAAACACTTTGCAACACTATCATTAAAGCGTAATTTTATAATATACTGATTAAAGGCCAGAACTGGCCATAACATGATTACAACAGGGTTTTCTAGTGCAGTAGCTCTGGAGAAATATAGTCTTGTTTAGAAGGCTGTAGTGTTTCTTGGATAAGCAGAGTTCCTATGCGTACAAATTCGATAATTTCACTCAAGTCTTGTGCATTTTGTTCGTTATCGAGCACTTCGGCATCGAGTTTGGATATTTCACTAAAATCTTTAATCATTTCGAGTACGTCTTCATCGTTGGTAGAGATTTTTTGCAGCCCCAGACCGACTAAAAATCCTTGACACCACTGAATAAGTGTATCGGCTTGCTCTCTGAGCGCGCAATCTTCGTCTGCAATGAGTAGTTGAAAGTTTAGTGTGGCATCACTCAGCTGTAATAAGGTGTTGTTGTAGATCTGTGCGAGCTGTTCGTGAGCAGATTTTTCGCTAAGGTTGTTAAGGTCAATACTAACCAACACTTCCCCCAACCAATCGTCTAGAGCTAAGTCAGGTTTGATACAAGCAAAACCGCACAAAATACCATGTGCGCTGGCAATGGTATCATCGGTATTTAAATGGTGTAGGACGCTTTTAACATCGTCATAGTCAATTAAGTTATCCATGATTAGGATTTACCCGCTAAGATTTCCATCACCGCCATACGTACGGCGATACCGTTGGTAACTTGTTGTAAGATAACGGATTGATTACCATCAGCAACGGAAGAGTCGATTTCAACGCCACGATTGATTGGCCCTGGATGCATAACAATGGCATCTGGCTTTGCCAGTGTTAGGCGTTCAGCAGTTAGTCCGTAATTGTCAAAGTATTCTTGTTCGTTAGGAATATCAGCCTCTAGCATGCGTTCTTTTTGTAGGCG
>DNJI01000066.1 GCA_003489145.1 Gammaproteobacteria bacterium
CCTGCAGCAGAAAGTTCAGAGCCAGCACAAATGACCGCTGAGTTGTTTATGCAAATGGTACAAGTGACTGAAGTTGACGAAGGTATTACTGGTCCAGAAGTGGATGAATCAATTAAATCAATGGCGACTAACGAATCTATTTTGCACGTTGCTATGTTTCCACTCAGTGAGCAAATCACCAATGTAACTGGCAAGCCTTACCGTCATTTAACCATTCATAATATTTGTGATGCTGCTACTGCCGGAAAGATTGCCGATATTGATGATCGTTATGCAGTGATTCTTCCTTGCCGTATTGCGGTAGTTGAAGGTAAAGATGGTAAAATCAGAATGATTAGTATGAATCCTGATGTAATGCATGCTATGCAATTACCAGAAGATGCACTAGGTCCTGCGATGGATGTAGCTGAAAAAATGAATGCGATTATTGAAGGTGCTCAAGAAGGTTCTTTCTAAATAGATTTTAATCGTTATAAAAAAGCCTGCAATTGCAGGCTTTTTTTTCGTCTAAAACTAAGGATTTTTTGCCAATCTTAATAAACTTAACCAGCCCAAAATAAACAACATACCGCCAATTGGGGTGATAAACACCATTGCATGTATTTTACTAAAAGTATATAAATATAAACTTCCTGAGAATAACACAATGCCAATGGAAAATATCCAGCTACTTTGTTTAACAGCTTGTGACGGTTTGTATTGGTAATACACAGCCAGCATAGCAACGATTAGTGTGTGATACATTTGATAAGTTGCCGCTGTTTGCAGACGTGCAATGTCTTTAATCTCTAACACGTCTTTTAACATATGCGCTGACATAGCACCTATTGCAACCGCCATAGCACCACTTAGGGCGATAAAAATCCAGATTTTTTTCATAAGTATTAATAATAAAAAAGCTAACCTCTTTAACTATACGCCTAATCAATAAATGATAGTAACGTTTAGTGTGTTTTTGAGGTGGTGAAATAAGGTGTATATTTAAAACAAGCCGATGTATAAATACATTGGCGGAATGTTCAATAATAAAGGAGATATATCATGTTAGCGCATACAATGAAAAACTTTGAAACTTACCCAACCAATCGTATCGTTGCAATTATTGATTCCAAAATGGAAGCGGATGAAGTCTGCTGTGACTTAATGAATGCTGGATTTGACAACTCTGAAATTGATGAATCAGTTGGCACTGATGGTTTAAAGTTTCTTGATCCAGATGGTCGTAGTCATGGGTTAATGACTAAGCTAATACGTAAGTGGCAATTTGTTGCCCAAGGCGAAGAATATAAATACTTGAAGCTTATTAAAAAAGGTCTGCAAGAAGGTCATACGGTTGTTAGTGTTCCAACATTAACGAAGATTGCTCGTCAAAAAGCTGCGTCCATTCTTAGATTACATAATGCCAAAGACATTCGTTTTTATGGTCGGTTTTATGTAGAACACTTAGATGCCGCTTAAATAAAGAAGCAACAAGACTTTATTTAAAAAAGAGAGTTATATCGTGTCCATAAAATTGGACGCGAGAGTTCCATGATTTAGCTAAATAATTCATTGTGGTTTGACTAAAAAAACAAATATGAGTCGGGTCATCTTTGTAATACCATGATGCAAAATCTACTTGGTCATTAATCATCTTGGTCATGATTGCTAGTGTGCCACCTGTATTTAGCATTTTATATAGTCTATTTAATTCATCACCAGGCTTGGATAAATGCTCGACCACTTCGGTGGCGGTAATAAAATCGTATTGATTGTTAAAAATGGCCTGATCATTGGCATAGAATTTATCAAACAAATCAACCGCGTACCCTTGCTCTTCAAACATCAATGATAAAGTTGGCCCTGGGCCAGAGCCAAAATCTAAGCCTTTGGCGCCTGATTTAATACAATCTATAACTGGATTAAACGCTTTAGATAAAAACGCACGATAGTGCTTATCTTCAGGATTGTTTTGATGGGAGTCGTAACGAGTTTTTTCTGCTGCTTCGCTCAGATGAAACTCTTTGGGTGTAAAAACCAAATCACAAGACGAACATGAAAAATAACTGGCATCCTTATTCTTGAAATAAGACTGACTTTGCTTAGAACAACATAATGGACACTGATTAGCCATTACGTCGCTTAAATAGCAATTTTAGTGTGAACAAGAGCCTGAATGAACGTGACCATGGTCTAACTCATCTTTTGTTGCTTCTCTAACATTTTCGATGCTCACATTAAAATGTAATGTTTCACCTGCCAATGGATGATTGGCATCGATCGTAACGGTCTTCTCATTGATTTCTTTAACATGAACTGCAAATGGATTACCCTGCTCATCTTGAGACTGTAATTGCATGCCAATTTCTAAGTTGTCAATACCTTGCAAAGCTTCCATTGGGATTTCTTGAATCGCCTCAGGATGATGAACGCCATAACCCTCTTCTGGATTAACTGATACGTCACAAGATTCGCCAACTTTCATACCTTCTAATGCGCTTTCTAAGCCAGGAATAATGTTACCGTGACCTTGGATAAACGGCATCGGCTCTTTACCTTGTGATGAATCAATGATATCGCCTGCATCATTTTTTAGTGTGTAGTGCATTTCTACTACTGCGTCTTTTTTTACTGTCATTTTATTGTCTCCGTTTGTACACTTAACGTGTTGCTTTTAAATATCAAAAAGGGCTTCCTATATGGAAACCCTTTTCGAGAATATGGTGGGGCGTGAGCGATTTGAACGCTCGACCAATGGATTAAAAGTCCAGTGCTCTACCAACTGAGCTAACGCCCCATAAAAAAGTGAAATTATACATTAACGTCACTTTGTAAATCAATCAAAATTAGTCTTTATTTTATCTTTTTACTGGTTATCAACCGCTTCTCTTAGTGATTTTCCCGGCTTAAAAAATGGTACAAACTTTTCACCGACTTGCGTTCTTTCACTAGTTTTAGGATTAATACCTAAACGCGCTTTTCGATGTTTTTTATAAAAACCACCAAACCCTCTAACTTCAACCCCATCACCTGAAACAATACCTTGTGTTAACGCCTCTAAAATTACTTCAACAGAAGTCTTAGCATCGGCCTTAGAAAGGTCAGAATGGTTGGATAAATTAAAAATAAGATCAGTTTTTTTCATGATTAATATCAGTTATATATCGCTATACAACTGATTAAAAAGCATTATTTATTTTTTTGCTTTTTTCAATAAATCACCTAAAGTAGAACCTGTTGCATCGTCAGAAGATTGCTTATTGTAATCTGCCATCGCTGCTTGCTCTTCCACAGAATCTTTAGCTTTAATACTGACTGAAATGTTACGAGATCTTCTATCAACATTAACAATAACCACTTCAACTTCAGTGCCTGTTTTTAAGACTGTAGTTGCATCTTCAACACGTTCTTGTGAAATTTCACCGGCTTTTAAGTAACCTGTAATATCGTCAGCTAAAGTAATAACCGCACCTCTTGGATCTACTTCGGCAATCACACCCTTAACAATAGAACCTTTCTTGTTAGATGAAGCGTAAGACATAAAGTCATCTTCTTCTAATTGCTTAATACCTAAAGAAATACGCTCTTTTTCAGCATCAATATTTAGAATAACCACTTCAAGCTCTTGACCTTTAGAATAATTAGAAACTAACGCTTCTGAAGATTGCTTCTCCCATGAGATATCTGCTAAATGGATTAGGCCATCAATACCGCCTGGAAGGCCAACAAATAAACCAAAGTCAGTGATTGATTTAACTACTACGCCAATCTTGTCACCTTTATTGCAGGTTGCTTCAAATGCTTCCCAAGGGTTTTCTTGTGCTTGCTTCATTGATAATGAAATACGATGCTTAGATTCTTGAACGTCTAATACCACAACATCAACTTCTTGACCGAGTTTAACGATCTTAGAAGGACGTGCATTTGCATTTGTCCAATCCATCTCTGAAACGTGAACCAAACCTTCAACACCGTCTTCGATGCGTACAAACGCTCCGTAGTCAGTAAGGTTAGATACTGTACCAGTAACTTTCTTGCCAATTGGAAGACGGTCTGAAATATTATCCCAAGGACTAGCAGTAAGCTGCTTAAGACCTAGTGACACACGCATCTTCTCTTTATCGTAGTTAAGAACCTTAACCGTAATCTTGTCGCCAATAGTCAACTTCTCAGATGGGTGGTTAACACGCGTCCAAGAGATATCGGTAATGTGTAGTAAACCATCAACACCACCAAGATCAACAAACGCACCGTAGTCAGCAAGGTTCTTGACGATACCTTCGATTTCTTTGCCTTCTTCTAATGTTTCAAGTAAGGCTTCACGATCTGCTGAGTTAGCTTCTTGCATCACTGCTTTTCTAGAAATAACGATGTTGTTTCTAACTTCGTCCATCTTAATAACAATGGCTTCAATTTCTTGACCAGTTAAGTATGAGAAATCTTTAACTGGGCGCACATCAACCAATGAGCCTGGTAAGAACGCTTTAACCACGCCAATATCAACTGTCAAACCGCCTTTAACAGCGCCAGTAACAATACCAGTTACCACTTCTTTAGAATTCATTGCAGTTTCAAGTGACTGCCACAACTTGATGCGCTTGGCATCAGCATGTGACAATAATGTATTACCTAGGCCATCGTCGATTGATTTAAGCGCGACTTCTACAATATCGCCTTCTGCAACTTCGATTTCACCTTGTGGATTTTTAAATTCGTCTAGAGAGATAAAACCCTCTGATTTTAAGCCAACATTAACAATCGCTTTTTCACGATTAATGCTAACGACGGTACCCATTAATAAAGCACCTACTTTTACGTTTTGTTGTTCTGCGCTGTTTTCAAACAGCTCTGCAAATGATTCTGACATATTTTCTTCTTTGATATTGACCGGTAAATTATCCAACAACGGTGTAAGTTGGGTGATTATCGGGTTAGTTTATTTATAAAGCTTAACCGCTTAAGCTTTAGTTAATTCACTCACTTGAGTGATTACTTCATCAATCGATAACTCAGTGGTATCAATGATTAAAGCGTCTTTAGCAGGCTTGAGTGGTGAGTGTTTGCGTGAAGAATCACGCTCGTCTCTAGCTACAACCTCTGCTAAGATTTGCGAAATTATACCCTCAGACCCTTGATTTTGCAATTGTTTTAGGCGTCTATTAGCGCGCTCCTGCGCACTTGCTGTTAAGAAAACTTTAAAAGGTGCATCGGCAAAAACAACCGTACCCATATCACGACCATCGGCCACTAAACCAGGCGCTTTAGCGAAAGCCTGTTGTCGCTTTAAAAGTGCGGCGCGTACCACGCCAATCGAGGCAATCTTTGAAGCCATTTCACCGGTTTGTTCGGTACGCAAAACCTTAGATACATCTTGCCCATCTAAATACACACTCACCAGTTCACTACCAGCTTCAGTTTTAAAGGCTAAATCAAGATTATTCGCCACCTCTTCTAACGCAGATTCGTCTGTAACATCAGTATTTCTGGCATCAACTGCCAATGCAAAAGCACGATAAATTGCACCAGAATCTAATAAGTGCCAACCTAATTTTTGTGCCATGATACGAGCAACCGTACCTTTGCCAACCCCACTAGGACCATCAATGGTTAAAACAGGTATTAAACTCACTTAACTTCTGGGCGCATGTGCGGAAATAACAATACATCTCTGATTGATGGTGAATCAGTAAACAGCATCACCAATCGATCAATACCAATACCTTCACCTGCTGTAGGTGGCATGCCATATTCTAACGCGCGAATGTAGTCTGCATCATAATGCATGGCCTCATCATCCCCTGCATCTTTCTCAGCTACTTGGGCTTTGAATCGTGCTGCTTGATCTTCGGCATCATTAAGCTCAGAGAAGCCATTGGCAATTTCACGACCACCAATAAACAATTCGAAACGATCGGTAATAAATGGATTGTTATCGTTACGACGTGCTAATGGTGATACCTCAGTTGGGTATTCGGTAATGAAGGTTGGCTGCATGAGTTTTTCTTCAACTGTTGCTTCAAAAATCTCAATTTGAATTTTGCCTAAGCCCCAATTATCTTTGACTTGAATGTTAAGATTTTCAGCCGTTTTCTTGGCATTATCTTCATTAAGGTCGTCCGCTGTTAGTGCTGGATTGTGCTGCAAGATTGAATCAAACACGCTAATGCGATCAAATGATTTTGAAAAATCAAAATCATCACCTTGATAATGAATAACAGCATCACCACACACATCTACAGCAATGCCGCGGAAGAGCTTTTCAGTCAAGTCCATTAGGTCATGATAAGTCGCATAAGCTTGATAAAACTCAATCATGGTGAATTCTGGATTGTGGCGAGTTGACAGGCCTTCGTTTCTAAAATTACGATTAATTTCAAACACCTTATCCATACCACCCACAACCAAACGCTTAAGGTAGAGCTCTGGTGCAATACGCAAGTACATACCAATATCAAGTGCATTATGATGCGTCTCAAATGGTTTGGCTGTCGCACCACCTGGAATGGTTTGTAACATCGGTGTTTCTACTTCGATAAAGTCAATATCATTAAAGAAATTACGAATATAGGCCACAATCTGAGAGCGACGCTTAAAAGTATTACGTGCTTGCTCATTAGTAATTAAATCAACATAACGTTGACGATAACGAGTTTCTTGATCAGACAATCCGTGGAATTTTTCAGGCAGTGGTCGTAGCGATTTAGTGAGTAATTTTATGTCACTAATACGAATCGAAAGTTCACCTACGTTGGTTTTAAACAAAGTGCCCGTTGCACCAATAATATCACCGATATCCCATTTTTTAAACTGTTCGTTATAAAAGCCTTCAGGCAGTTCGTCACGCGTCACAAATAGTTGGATTTGTGCTGACGAATCTTGCACATGGGCAAAGCTTGCCTTGCCCATCACTCGCTTAAGCATCATGCGCCCGGCTATAGACACCTCGATGTTTTTTCCTTCTAACTCTTCTTTAGAAAATCCATCATAATCATTAATAATATCTTGCGCCAAATTGGCTGGTTTGAAATCATTAATAAAAGGGTTGCCTGCTTCTCTTAAGATGGCTAATTTTGCTCTTCGTTCAGTAATTAATTTGTTGTCGTCTTGGTCGCTCACTGCTTTGTTTTTTCCTCTAGTTCTTGTTGTGCCAATGCTTTTGCTTTGGTTAAATCTACTTCAGCTTCGCTGGATTTTCCCATACGCTTGAATAAAGTGCCACGATTATAATAGGCTTGGTAAAAATTTGCATCCAATTCAATGGCTTTATTCAGATCTTCTAGGGCAAAATCATCTTTTGCAATCTTCATATAAGCATTACCACGGTTATAAATCGCTGCAATGTAATTTTCATCTAAAGTAATTGCTTGAGAATAAGCATTAATCGCTTCAGTGCTTTTCTCTAATCGATCATAGCAATTACCTAAATTATTAAAAGCACCAGAATCATTCATATTAAGTGCCAGGGCTTTTTCAAAATATTCGATTGCCGAGGGGAAGTTATCATTCTCTTGCTCCATATAGGCCAAGCAAAAATAAGCTTCTGCACTATTTGGATTGGCCTTAATGGCGCTAGACATACTCTCAATCGCCAACTCGTCATTGCCTTGTAATTGGTGTAAATTACCCAAGCTTAAGTATGCATTGGCTTTTAAATCTTTATCGGCAGCTTGATGGTTAAGTAGTGCATTCCATGCTTGAATCGCCAAAGATAATTCGCCATTTTTCTGATATGTGTAAGCATCTACCATTAGCTTGCTAAGCTCTAATTCAGCACTCACGACAAGGTTACAATAAGCTTTCGAGCGTTTTCACCAGCACGGTGTTCGTATAAGAACAAGCCTTGAAATTTCCCTAGCGCCAATTTGCAATCAATAATTGGGATGCTTTTTGACTCGCCCGTTAAGATCGAACGAATATGCCCCGACATGTCAAAATCACCTTCATTATTGTGTCGATAATTTGGGTTAGCATCAGTGACTTTTGCTTGAAAATAATCTTCAATATCGAGTAAAACATCCGCATCTTCATTGCCCGTAATCATCAGCGAAGCTGACGTATGGGTAACAAAAACATGGCACAAAGTGTGACCCTGTGAAAATTCAGTAACAATAGCATTCACCAGTTGGGTGATTTCTGTTGCGCCTCGATTATGAGTTTTAATCAGTAGCGCTTGCTGATGACTCACTTCAATAAATCCTTAGCTTTAGAAGTGTCTATTGTTTGAGTTTTCGTGGTTTTCTTTTTACTTAATAAAGACCTGATAAAGAAAAACAAGACCAATCCTAAAAATGTAAATGGCGCAAACCACAATAAATAAGTATTTTTATTAACGGGTGGCTTAAACACCACAAAATCACCGTAACGATCGACCATGAATTGTTGAATTTCATCGTCACTGTTATTTTTAATGATCATTTTTCGTACTTGTTCGCGCAAATCTTTAGCCAATCCTGCATTTGATCCACCAATACTTTGACCTTGGCAAACTGGGCAGCGAATATCGTTAATTAAAGCACGATAACGTATTTCTTGAGCGTCACTTGAAAACGCTTTAGCTTCTATACTTTCTGCCAGAATTGATGAAGAAAAGCTTAACAATAAGATAAAGCTAACGATACTCGCAAAAGCCTTGAAAGGTATAAAATGTTGCATACTAAAATATCAAAAAAATTAATTAATACAATTTTAACCCTTAAGCATGCCATTAATCACGCTAGATAATATTTCTCTTAGCTTTTCAGATAAGCCAATCCTTAACGGCGTTAGCTCGACTATTCATAAAGGTGACAAAATTGCACTGATCGGACGCAATGGCGAAGGAAAGTCAACCTTTATGCGTATCTTAGCTGGCACAATCAGTGCTGATGATGGTAAATTAAAAATTAAAAAAGGCACAAAAATCAGTTATCTTGAACAAACGCCACCTGAAGATAATGAAAAAAAATTATTTGATATTGTTGCCGAAGGCTTGGG
>DNJI01000023.1 GCA_003489145.1 Gammaproteobacteria bacterium
ACATTCATGGTATTAGTGAAGAAACCACAACCGGTGTTCACCGCCTACTTGAGATGATGGAAGAAGGCTCACTAAAAGTACCAGCCATTAATGTTAACGATTCAGTTACCAAGTCAAAAAATGATAACAAGTACGGTTGTCGTCACTCACTTAATGATGCCATTAAACGTGGTACTGATATGCTAATGTCGGGTAAAAAAGCACTGGTTATTGGTTATGGTGACGTGGGTAAAGGCTCGGCACAATCGCTTCGTCAAGAAGGCATGATTGTTAAAATTTCTGAAATTGATCCAATTTGTGCCATGCAAGCTTGCATGGACGGCTTTGAAATCGTATCACCTTATAAGCAAGGTAATAACACCGGTAAAACAGATGATATTAACAAGCGCCTACTAGCAACGACAGACTTGATCGTGACTACTACAGGCAACTTTAATGTGTGTGATGATGCGATGCTACAAACGCTTAAAGCTGGCTCTGTTGTGTGTAATATTGGTCATTTTGATAATGAAATTGACACACAATACATGCGTGATAATTGGCGTTGGGATGAAGTAAAACCACAAGTTCACCGTGTATTTAGAAGTGACGATAAATCTGATTACTTGATTTTATTATCTGAGGGTCGCCTAGTTAATCTAGGTAACGCAACCGGTCACCCTTCTCGTATTATGGACGGTTCATTTGCCAACCAAGTGCTCGCACAAATGCATTTGTTCGATGCTAAATTTGCGGATTTGGGTGGTGACATTTACGTAGAAGTATTACCGAAAAAACTCGACGAAGAAGTAGCTGCTGGCATGGTTGGCGGTTTCGGTGGTGTATTAACGACACTAACTGATGTTCAAGCTGATTACATCAACGTTAGTAAAGAAGGTCCATTTAAGTCGGAATCTTACAAGTACTAAAGTTTGACCAATACTTAAAAATGCGGGATTTTTCTCGCATTTTTTACGTCATTTACAAAATTTCCTAAATTTTCATAAAATCGCAACAAAGACCATGGTTTACCCAATAAAAACGTCACTTTTATGCCAAAAATAAAGGAAAATCAGCACTTTTATTCTACCATTTTCAAAATTTCGTAAATTTTTATGCAAGATTTAATCGATCCAATATTCCAATCAAAACAAAACCTTGAAACCGCCTTTATCGATGGTCTAGAATCAATGCTAGAGAACGATGAGTTGGGCGTTTTTATCTTAGTATTAGCCAATGCATTGTTTGATGACAAGCTTTGGAAAATCCTAAAGCCAGCATTAGCCAAAAAATTTGAACAACTTAAATCTTGCCCGATTACCGGTGCGACAGATGATGTGGATGTGTTTAATCAACTCACTAAACTTAATTTTGATGAGTTGGAAGTTACCCAATGGCGTGAGATTGGTGGTTTTGAATTACAATATAATCCACTACGAGCACTGCGCCCACAGCGTATGTCGGCGACCAAAACCAAAGGCATGAGTATTGCTTTTGATGAAAATGGATTTCACTTTAACAAGCCATTTTTACAAAAAGAAAGTTTTTGGGAAGGGCAATTTTTCTCTAAGAAAGTCTCTCTTTTATACAATAAATTTCCCTTTGCGCCGTTGCATGGCTTAGTCGTAGTTGAACGTGAACAACAACACCCTCAGCTGCTCACATTTGAATTACACCAGTTTGCTTGGATGATGGCCAACTCGGTATCAATTGGCATACCTGGATTTTCTTTAGCTTACAATGCCTACGGTGCGTACGCATCGGTTAATCATTTTCACTTGCAATGTTTTGTCAGAGAAAAACCTTTACCATTGGAGAATGATAAAAAATATCCATTGGTCCATTACTGGTTCGAAGCACTTTCTGATGCTTGGGAATTTATCGAAGCCCTACATCGAGACGAGCAACCTTACCATTTAATTTACCAAAATAACAAAATTTTGTGCGTGGTTAGACAGCGCCAAGACGATTACATCCATGCCGACTGGACAGCCGGTTATGCTTGGTATGAAGCTTGCGGTGGTGTTAGCACCGCTAATATAGATAACTTTAAAAATCTTGATGAAACGGAATTAAAAGAGGAATTAAACAAGCTTATAATTAAATAATATCTTTTTTTGAGACATAATTGCTAAATCGTTTTTATTTTTGCTATAATCGTCTCATTGTTAAAAAACGTCATGTTTTTAACAATACAATTAAAAGACTTAATATCTCCATATTAATTACCTGTCTTTTGGTTTTGGGGGTTGAAAGTTAATTCTTCTCGACTTTAATTAAAGCCCCCATCTTTTAACTCTCAAGCTCTTTTTAAATAAGTCATATAAAAGCTATTGATGCGGTAAAATTTTTGTTATTTTTCTGTGATTTCGTATGTCAATTTCAGACTTAGATGCAACTGCATCATTTCAAAATCTAATCTTAAAATTACAATCATTTTGGGCTTCTAAGGGCTGCACACTATTACAACCTTTTGATATGGAAATGGGTGCAGGTACTTTTCATCCGGCTACCTTCTTAAGAGCTATTGGTCCCGAACCTTGGAAGGCAGCCTATGTTCAGCCTTCACGCCGACCAACCGATGGTCGTTATGGTGAAAACCCAAACCGCCTTGGGCATTACTACCAATTTCAAGTATTACTGAAGCCATCACCTAAAGACATTCAGGATCTTTATCTAGAATCACTCACTGAGATTGGTATTGATCTGACCATGCACGATGTGCGTTTTGTTGAAGACAACTGGGAATCACCAACACTCGGTGCTTGGGGTTTGGGTTGGGAAATTTGGCTTAATGGCATGGAGGTTTCACAATTCACTTATTTTCAACAAATTGGCGGTCTACCATGTAAACCCGTGGCAGGCGAACTCACCTATGGGCTCGAGCGCTTAGCCATGTACCTTCAAGAGGTTGACTCTGTGTTTGATTTAGTTTGGGTTGAGGGTGTTAGCTATGGTGACGTATTTCACCAAAATGAAGTAGAACAATCAAAATATAATTTTGAGATTGCGGATACCGAAGTGTTATTTAGACAGTTTGACGAAGCTGAGGCTATGAATGAAAAACTCATTGAAGAGTCGCTACCCTACCCAGCCTATGAACAAGTAATGAAAGCATCACATTTTTTCAATTTGCTGGATGCGCGCCACGCTATTAGTGTGACCGACCGAGCACGGTTTATTCGCCGTGTACGCGCCATGAGCCAAAAAGTTGCGCAAACGTATTACGATTCTCGTGAAGCTTTGGGTTTTCCAATGTTGGAGAAAAAATAACCCTACATGCAAATCTTTTCTAGACTTTATCAAAAAGCACTGGAATGGGCGCAAAGTAAATACGCCGTTTATTGGCTATCAGTAGTTAGCTTCCTAGAATCCTCAATACTGCCATATCCACCACCCGATGTAATCTTGGCGCCCATGTCGCTCAAACAGCCTAATAAAGCTTATCGTTACGCGCTAATTTGCACCGTTACTTCAGTATTAGGTGGATTGGCTGGTTATTTTTTAGGCGAAATACTGCTAAATTTTTTGCTCGGATATGGCTTAATTAAAATAGAAATGATCGACGTTGCAAAACAATGGTTTGATCAATACGATGTTTGGTTTGTTGGATTAGCAGCATTTAGCCCATTACCTTATAAATTAGCCACCATTACTGCTGGCACCATGAATATGGCCTTATTACCGTTTGTCTTAATTTCGTTATTAGCACGTGGTGCTAGATATTATTTAGTGGCTTTTTTGGTAAGGAAATTTGGCGACCAAGCTGATGTTTGGTTACAA
Organism: Gammaproteobacteria bacterium; assembly: GCA_003489145.1. GTDB lineage: Bacteria > Pseudomonadota > Gammaproteobacteria > PS1 > Pseudothioglobaceae > Thioglobus_C. The sequence goes on from DNJI01000023.1 coordinate 3,763, forward strand.
AAGCACATTGATCGACTGGGTTATATTTTAGTTGTTATTGTGATTTTAGGAATTTGGTATGTTAATTAAATTACTGGTTGTTATTTTTATCTCCACAAGTCTTGGCGGGTGTTTTTCATCCTCACCTAAGTCGAGGGTAATTATTGTTGAAAAATCGATCAACCAACACAATGTCAATCAGACGCGACTATCGAGTGAGGTAATATCAAATAAACAGGCTAAAAAAACAACCTCAAAAATTAAAATATCTAAGAAAAGTTGGTCCATTCCAGTGGCTGGAAAAGTGCTAAAAACTTTCTCTAAAAAACATCAAGGTTTAACTTTTAACACCAAGCCAGGCCAAACAGTGCGCGCTATTCGTGATGGTGCTGTTGTCTATAGTGGTGATAAAATGAAAATCCATGGCAAGATGATTATCATTAAGCATCCATTGGGATTTTATAGTACTTACACACAAAATCAAAGTCTGAAAGTTAAAGGTGGCGATAACGTTACAAAAGGACAAGTCATTGCTTTAACCAGTAATAATGATTTTTACTTTGAAATGAAAAAATTTGAAACACCGATTAATCCGCTCAAATACTTGAAATAACAGCTAAAATAAGCCACATGAATGAATTTTTACAAAATTTAACCCCACTTGAAACGGTTGGTATTTTATTTGCTGTCGCCTTTATTGCGCATATTGTCCTAGGTGTTGCACTTAGAAAGATTATTTCTCATGCTGGCAAAACTAAAATTCAATGGGAT
>DNJI01000077.1 GCA_003489145.1 Gammaproteobacteria bacterium
GCTGATAATGTTGCTTTTGAGCGCGTGGTCAACTTCCCAACTCGTGGTATTGGCAATGCCACCATTGAAAAAGTAAGAGAATTTGCGCGTGATAATAACACCACCCTCTTTCAAGCAGCCATTGCAATATCACCTTCATTACCGACTCGTGCAAGCAATGCACTAATCGGGTTTACACAACTGATTGAACAAATGTGTGATGATGCCAAACACCTTGAGTTAAGTGAAAAAGTTGCTCACTTAATTAAGGCTTCTGGCTTAATTGAACATTACTCAAATGACAAAACTGATAAGGCTGGTAGTAAAAAAGCAAACCTTGAAGAGCTTATTGCAGCAGCCAAGCAATACGCTCATGATCAAGATTCTGATATGAGTGAAGTGGTTGGTTTTATCTCGCTGGCCTCGTTAGACTCCAGTGGCGATACTAATGCACCCATCAATCAAAATGTTCAATTAATGACCATTCATTCTGCCAAAGGCTTGGAGTTTCCCAATGTTTTTTTAACCGGTATGGAAGAAGACTTGTTTCCATCCAGGCAAAGTAAAGATGAGCCACACTTAATGGATGAAGAAAGAAGATTGTGCTACGTTGGCATGACCCGTGCCATGAAAAAACTCAGCCTATCTTTTGCAATTAAACGCTTTTTATATGGGCAGTCTTTACTTGCCTACCCTTCTCGATTCTTAGATGAAATTCCGAGCGAGTATACAAACTCAGTTAAGCAAAAATTTGGCGCAACCATGCAAAATTATCAAGAAGATGATGTCTTTAATCAAGATATCGATCCTGAAGGACAAGGTCAATTATCGATTGGTGTGACAGTTAGGCACGCTAAATTTGGCTTTGGTACGGTACTCAACTTTGAAGGTGATGGTGACTCAGCCCGTATTCAAATCAAATTCAAGCAAGCGGGTACTAAGTGGTTGATTAGCTCATATGCTAATCTGGAGTATGTTTAATTTAAAGTCTTTTTAAGGTCGTCAACTGAGAAGCTTTGTACCGTTTGTTCATCGGTGTAAACTGGCTTCATTTTAGTATGTGTGCCCGAGTCTTTTTCAATGGCTGTTTGTCTAGAAATAACGATATCTAAACAATCGGTGATCATCTTTTGTGTGCCTTCTGTTAAAGGATGACGCAAGCCTGGCTTAGTCATAGTGTCTTTTGCAACGGCAATTAGGGTTTTTCTAACAGCACTTAATAAACGAATTTCAAAATCTGGTTTGTTGTCTGTACTCATAATAATGATTGTATATTTTGTCGATGATTGTTATGCGCTATTTTATCAAGATTAAAGGGTTTAATCCCTTTCATTAAGTGTAGTTTTTCACACTTAGGCCAATCAAGATCAATAACTTGGGCTACCAACTCGGGGTGATTACAGATTAAGGCTATGTCACAGCCACTGTCTAACGACACTTGCACACGCTCGACAATACCTTTAATAAAATGTGCACCTTGCATGGATAAATCATCACTAAACACAACACCGGCAAAGCCAAGTTGCGATTGCAAAATATCTTTAATCCATTTTGATGAGAATCCTGCGGGCTTGTCATCCACCTGAGAATACACCACATGCGCAGGCATCACAGCATCTAAACCCTGACCAATCAAGCCTTTAAAACTGAGAATATCTTGCCTAATTTCATTCATTGAGCGTTCGTCAATGGGTAAATCTAGATGTGAATCAAGTGCCACATGGCCATGCCCAGGGAAGTGTTTACCCACACACTTCATACCCGCCTCATGCATACCCTCAATCAAAGCACCGGCTAATTTCACCACCGCTTCAGGGTTAGAATGAAATGCCCTATCGCCAATCACCGAGGAATGGCCGTAATCTAAATCCAGCACCGGTGCAAATGAAAAATCCACACCAATATCTAACAACTCTGCCGCTAAAACCCAGCCACAAGAAAAAGCTTGCTCTAAGGCTAATTCAGGATTTTGATCATAGACTTCACCCAATTTTGCCATGGCTGGTAGGTGAGTAAAACCGGCTTTAAAACGCTGCACTCTACCACCTTCGTGATCTACTGAAATCAGCATATTTTGATTAATCAAACGGATTGATTTAATCAGCTCTTTAACTTGATCAATACTCTCAAAATTACGGGTGAATAAAATCACGCCACCTATGCTCGGCTTAGATAATCGGTTTTTTTCTTCTTGTGTCAGCATCAAGCCTGACACGTCCATCATGATTGGGCCTAGTGTCATAATTTAATCAATATAAGGTTTAACTTTGTACACCAGCCATAACACTGGAATACCAATTAGTGTGGTAATCACAAAGAATTCACTATAGCCAAATTGCTCAACTAAGGTGCCTGAGTAACCACCAAAGATTTTAGGCAGCAAGGTCATGAGTGATGAGAAAATCGCATACTGCACCGCAGTAAATTGAATGTTAGTGAGGCTAGATAAAAAGGCAATAAAGGCAGTTGTTGCAATGCCGGCAGAGAGATTATCCATAGCAATAGTGACATACAGCCAAGTAATATCATGACCCACATTTGCCAACACGATAAACAGAAGGTTGGTAAGTGCTGAGAGTAATGCACCTAAAAACAACACCTTGAATACGCCAACTCTAATGGCTAAAATTCCGCCTAAAAAGCCACCAGCAAGGGTCATAAATAGGCCAAAAGTTTTAGAGATAGTGGCAATTTCTACCTTAGTAAAACCCATATCTTGATAGAAAATATTTGCCATCACGCCGAGTACAATATCACTCACACGATACAAGCCAATCACAGCTAATAACAATACAGCCACACTCATGCCGTAGCGGTTAAAGAAATCTTTAACCGGATCAACATACGTATTATTGACCATGGACCGATTAACAATGTTGAATGCGATTAATGCTCTAGCTGCAATATAAGCACCTAAAAGCGCTATCATCATACGAGCTGTGCCAACAATAAAACCAGCAAGGTGTTTGTTAGCAAAAACCTCAATTAAAGCTTCTTTAGCGTCTTTAACCAAACCGGCTGTTGCGTTAAAGGTTAAGATAAAAGCAACAACAATTGATAAAAATAATAAGAAGAATCGAGCGTAATCAGTTGTACTGTATTCAGCCTCTTGTCTCTTGGTGTCGGGCTCACTAATAATCAGTGTGGTCGCCACACCAATCAACATCACCGCTGCCATAATCATGTAAGTACCTGACCAAGCATCGTAACTATAGAGCGCTTTAGTTGAGCCTAAATAGCTAGCGATAAACAAACCACCGGCACCCGCGACCAACATGCCAATACGATAGCCAGCAATATAGGTTGCTGAGAGCATCGATTGCATGTCTTTATCGGCTGACTCAATACGATAGGCATCAATCACAATATCTTGTGTAGCTGATGAAAACCCTAATAACACCGCGCCATAAGCCATAAAGGTTAAGCCATCAATACCAGCTTTTGGATCAACCGATGCCATCAACAAAATCGCACCCATAATTGCCAACTGTGAAACTAACATCCAGGCACGGCGGCGACCCAATGTTTTGGTTAAAACTGGCAAAGGCAGTCGGTCAACTAATGGTGCCCACACAAACTTAAATGAGTAACCTAACGCCGCCCATGAAAAATAAGTAATGGTTGATTTGGCAACGCCCGCCTCATTAAGCCAAAGCCCTAGCGTTGAAAAAATAAGCAGGATTGGTACGCCGGCTGAAAAGCCCAGGAACAGCATGGTCATCACCCGCGGGTGAACGAACAATTTAATACTATCTAGATAACTGACTAACACTGATTCCAAGGCATGCCATCATGGCGCCAGCCATTCACATTGCCACGCTGATCTTGTTCGTCAAGATCACCTTCAAAACCACTCACCACATGGGACACATTGGTAAAGCCATTGTTAATCAAGCATCGGCCTGCATCATCAGAGCGATAACCACTTCGACAAATTAGAATAATTTCAGTATCTAATACTTGCTCACGCTCACCAATAAAACGTTTGATCGCGGCAATAAAATCATTTGGATGTGGCTCCCAATCAGGTTCATCAACCCAGGGTACAAAAATACAATCAAGCGGCCTGCCTACAAACTTGTTTTCAGCCTCGGTACGCACGTCAATTAAAACCGAATCTGGGTTTTCTTGAAGGTGCTCAAAAGCTTTTTTTGGTAGGTACTGCGCTAACTTGCTCATGGCTTCATTATAACGACATCTTCACCTATTTGAACTTTCTCAAATAACTCAATCACATCGTTGTTGCTTATACGAATACAGCCCTTTGATCCGGGCACACTCATCGGCGTTTCGTCAGGAGAGCCGTGAATATAAATATAACGCTCTTTGGTGTTACTGTTGTGTTCTTCAACCCCCTCTAGCCAGAGAATACGGGTGAGTATCCAATCTCTATCAGGATTTTGATCGAATAATGTTTTTGAAAAAATCTCACCAGTAGGCGCTCTAGCAACTAGCACCGACCCGACTTCAAGATTTTCTCCAATTTTCTCAGAAATTTTGAATTGTCCAGTTGGTGTGCAAAATGACCCTTCTTCTTCGCCCACACCATTTTTTGCACTGCTAATAGAGTAAGTTTTACCTTGATATTCCAGTGTTTGATCAGCGATACTAATTGTAATCATTTGGTAAATAGCGCAATTGATTCAACATGAGCGGTTTGCGGGAACATATCCATCACCCCTGCAGTATCTAGTTTATAACCCAATTCAATTAATTTAGCCGTGTCTCGTGCTAATGTTGCCGGGTTACACGACACGTACACTAGCCTCTCAACACCGAGTTTGGGTAATAATTCTACAATCTCAATCGCACCTGAACGTGCAGGATCAATCAATGCTTTGTTATAAGTTTTACCTCTGAACCACTCAGTGCCTTCAACTTCTTTAAATAGATCGGCCTTGTAAAAATCCGCATTGGTAATTGCATTTTTCTCGGCATTATATTTAGCACGCTCAATCAAGCCTAAATCACCCTCGATACCCACCACATGTTTAGCGTATTTAGCAATCGGTAAGGTGAAGTTACCCAAGCCACAAAACAAATCAATCACTTCGTCTTCATCATTAAGCTCGAGCATATCAAGCGCTAAGTTAATCATCTTTTGATTAAGCTTGAAATTCACTTGGGTGAAATCAGTTGGTAAAAACTCCATGACAATATCATGATCAGGATGTGAATAAGTTAATACAACTGGTTGATCTAGTGGCTTAACGGTATCTGCACCGCCACTCTGGGTATAAAAGGTAATATCTAGTTCATTGGCACAATCAAGTAATATTTGTTCATCTTTGGTAGTCAGCGGCTCTAAATGTCGTAAGATTAATACGGTATTATTCTCAGCCACTGCAACTTCTAATTGTGGAACCTGTGATTTGATTGAGAG
>DNJI01000003.1 GCA_003489145.1 Gammaproteobacteria bacterium
CACTTTAATCAGTGGTTTGACTTATCATCACACACTGATTTTGAAGGCAATCATGTTATTCGTTTTAAGGATATTAATGACGTTAATGTAGATGACTATAAACAAATTGATGGGTTACTTGCTAAATTATATAACGTCAGAATTAAAAGAGAGCTGCCACTCACCGACAATAAAGTGTTACTTTCTTGGAATGCACTGATGGTTCCTAGCTTAATTGAAGCAGGAAAGGTTTTTAATGAAGAGAAATACACAACTGCGGGTTTAGCTTTAGCAAGTCGCTTAGAATCATTCAATAAAAACAATCAACTTTATCGGGTATCCATTAACAATAAGCTTGAGACAAACGCGCTATTCGAAGACTACGCTTATTTGGCTAATGCTTATCTGTCCGTATTCGATCAAACAAATGAAAAAAAATGGTTAAACAGAGCGGTCCAATTAGTTAATACCATGAATGAGAAATTTTGGGATAAAGAGCGGTTTGGTTACAACATGACCAACGATAACAAATACTTAAATACTCGCTACAAAGAATCTTATGATGGTGCTATTCCATCTGCTAACGGCATAGCTTACCAAGTATTGGTTAAACTAAATAACCGAACAACCGAGCCATCATTCATTCAACAAGCTGAACAATTATTGAGTGCTTTTTCAGCTGATATTAACCAAGACCCTTATTCTTATAGCTCGTTTATTTTAGGCTTTAATCATGCTATTTTTACTGAGGCAGCCAATGTTCAATATGCTTATCAAGGCCGTATTCGTGTGCACACACAAACTCTTGATAATGATGAATTACTCGTCAACCTAAGTCTTAATCCGCTTTGGCATATCAACTCTAACCAGCCAATACAAGATTCATTAATTGCTACTAAAATAACCAATCTAGATACTCAAAATTGGACGCTTGAAGACTCAACCTATCCACAAGGTGAGCTGGCTAAATTGGGTTTTTCCAAAGACCAAATTTCAATTTATAAAGATCAAGCAAAAATTGGACTCAAACTAAAACAACACTCAAAAACCTACATAACACCAACACTCTTGTTGACTTTACAAGCTTGCAGTGACAAGGTGTGTCTACCGCCCACCACAATAACTTTAAAACCTTAAGTAGTCTTGCCTAAACGTTTTACCCATCCAACAAAATCATGATTAATCAAATATAAACAAGGTAGTAATACCAACGTCATTACCGTACCAAACAATAGGCCGTAACCCAACGAGAGTGCCATCGGTTGCAAGATATAGTCAGTTCCGCCAATACCATAAGCCAGTGGTATCACCCCCGCCAAAGTAGTGAGTGTTGTTAGTACGACGGCGCGTAGGCGGTCTTTCGCCCCTTTAATAACAAACCCATGCGCCGAAGCCGTGGTATCAACAACCTTTGCTTTTAAATAATTCAGATGTGAAACCAGTACTAAGGAGTCATTCACAATCACCCCTACTAATGCCAACGTGCCCAAAATCGCAAAAAAGCTTAGCGTTTCACCATGCAAGAAAAATGCCCAAATCACACCAATAACCGAAAAAGGAATGGCGCTCAGCACCAATAATGGCTGCGTATAAGAATTAAACAACAATACCAACAGCAGAAAAATGCCAAAAATTGCCATCACGAACGCTCGCTTAAAGCTGTCCATCGATTGCATGGTTTCTTTAGCGCCACCTTCTTTAATCACGCGAATATTTGGGAAATTACTGGTTAAATCTAAACGCTCTAAAGCTTCATCCATCACTCTACTTACGGTGGTAATTTCATCATCAACACTACCACTAACCAAAGTAGATCGTTGTCCGTTAAAGTGATTAAAATCTGGTTCGCCTTCAATTTGTCGAATACTGGAGAATTGTGAAATCGGCACTAAATGGCCTTTACGGTTATTCACTTTTAAAGATTGAATGAAAGCTTGTGAATGCAAGCCATCGCCAAAATAGATTCTAAAATTAACATCATTTTGGCCATCGCGCATATCAGTCACATCAATACCCGTAAAAGCAGTTTTTAGATATTGACTAACCACAGAAAAGTCGATTTCCAATCGGGCCATTTTTTCAAAATCAAGCACAACTTCAATACGCGCTTTCCCTGGCTCATCATCGCGATTAATATTATCCAATCCATCGATTGATGACAAAATTTCCTCTAATTGGTCAGCGGCAACTTGACGCTGAACATGATCACTACCCACTAAATTAATCTCTACATCCTCGCCTTGTGGTGGGCCGGGCCGTCTAATGGAAAATTTGAGTTTTTCAGCTGCGGTAATTTCACCTACTCTCGCCTTGAGCTGCTTGAGTAACGCTTTAGAGGTTTGCACCCTCTCGCTCGACGGAGACAGCTCAATCGTGAACCTAGCCACATGAGTAAAATATTTACCCACATTAGAGGTGATTGATTCTAAGTCTTCACCCACAACCTCACTAATCAAGGCTTCTATTTGCTCACTAACCGATTCAGTGTAACCGAGCGAGCTACCTGCAGGCATTTGTAATCTAGCACTAATGGTATCGACGCCAATCGCAGGAAATAAAACAAACTTCATATTGGTCTTAGCAAAATATAACGAAGCCGCCAACATCAATGCGAATACTATTACCACCATATAACGCCACTTAAGCACAGCACTTAAAAAATCTTCGAACCAAACTTCTACTGCGTCAAACCAATGGCTGCTTTTAATCTTCTCATGTGAACTTGCCAAATGCGCTGGCAATGCGATAGATACTTCTAAAAATGACAATAACAATGCAAAAATCACCACAATTGGAATTACATAAATAAATTTACCCATGGTGCCGCCCATCAAAAACATCGATGAAAAGGCTAAAATAGTAGTTAAAATAGTAGTAATCACCGGCATAATCACATGTTTAAAGCCCCGTGTTGCTGACTCGAATCGATCTTCCCCACGCTGTTTATGATGATGAATACTCTCTGCCACAATAATAGAATCGTCCACTACAATGCCTAATACTAGAATCATTGCTGCCAATGAAACCAGATTAATGGTCTCGCCACTTGCACCTAATAATGCCACTGTACCTAGTAAGCTCACCGGCAAACTAACTGCCACCCAAAAAGCAGTTTTAAATGAGAGAAAAGCACCTAATACAATTAGCACCAACAGCAAGCCCATCATGCCATTATTGGTCACAATCTTTAAGCGGTTACGTACATATTTAGACATATCTGAAGAGTAAAAAATTTGGAGTTGATTGTCATACTTACTGTTAAGATCGGTAATTTTTTCTTTAACTAAGTCAACCGTGGTGATGACATCGGCTTGGGCTTGTTTTCGTACACGTAATATAAAGCCTTTTTTGCCATTCACGCGAATGATAGATTTCTCCTCAACATTGCCACTTTCAATCTGAGCAATGTCTTTCAGGCGAACAATAGGCCCCTGGAAAGTTGACTTAATAATCACATCGCCCACTGATTCAGCTTGGTCAAATTTGGCCAACACCACAATGATTTTTTCGTCCCTTTCGCTGTGATTTTGCCCAACGGTATAACGCGCATTGCGTTTAGCAATAGAATCTATAATTTGCGGTAGGGAAAGTTTATGCTGATAAAGTTTGTTTGGATTGATTCTAATTTGTATTTCCCGATCTAAGTAACCATCCTTAACCACTTCGGAAACACCGTCAACCAACTCAAGAGAATCAGCAATATTATCAGTGATTTGTCTTAGCTCAGCATAAGATAAATCTGGGGCGCCAATGCTAATTTTAATAATGCTTTTTCTAGAAGTTTTCTGGTCGCGTACATTAGGCAAGTTAGTCACTTCAGCTGGCAAAGATTTAATACGATTAACCGCATTTCTGATATCTTGCTTGAGTGTGTCAATATCGCTCACATCTTGAGATAAAGTCACTGTAATGCTGGAACGCCCTTCTCTAGACACCGAAACAAACTTCTCAATACCTGAGATATTGCTGAGTTCATCTTCAATGAGGTTGGTGACGTTTTGCTCAACATCTTCGGGTGATGCGCCAGGGTAAGCTGTTGAAATAGACATGACTTCAAAGTCAACTGCTGGGAATTGGTCTCGTTGAATACTGCTAAGCGCCAATAGACCAATCGCGATAACACTCACGGTAAAAACTAAGGCTAGTTTTTTTTGCCTAACAAAGAAATTAAGGATACTGTCCATAATGGATTAGTATACCAACAGTAACCCTGTGTTTTGTTTTCTAGTCGGTCTTTTTGTTACGGGTTCTTTTGCGCTCAGTCTCACCCAATATGCGTTTACGAATACGAGTAGAGTTTGGTGTTACTTCTACCAACTCATCATCATCAATGAATTCTAACGCTTGCTCAAGGTCGAGCTTAATTGCTGGTGTTAATGACACAGCCTCATCGGTACCTGAAGAACGTACATTGGTAAGTTGCTTGCCTTTCATCACGTTAACCACCAAATCTTTATCACGTGCATGAATACCTACTACCATGCCTTCATAAATATCAGTATTGTGCTCTACAAAGAATTTACCACTCTTTTGCAGATTGAAAATTCCATAGGCAACCGCCTTACCTTGATTCATAGAGATTAAAGAGCCATTAGAGCGCTGGCCAATCTGACCTGGCTTTTGCGGCTTATAAGCATCAAAAGTTGAATTCATCAAACCAGTACCCGTAGTTGCTGTTAAGAATTCAGTTCTAAAACCGATTAAACCACGTGCTGGAATATTAAAGTCTAGTTTTACGCGTCCGTTACCATCAGGCACCATGTTAGTAAGCTCGGCCTTACGTTCGCCAAGTTTTTCCATTACTGTGCCTTGATGTTGAGTTTCAACGTCCACACTTAGGTCTTCAAACGGTTCACAAGTCACACCATCAATTTCTTTTAAAATAACTTGTGGTCGACCCACTGCTAACTCAAAACCTTCACGACGCATGGTTTCAATCAAGATTGATAAATGCAATTCGCCACGACCAGAAACAATAAATTCTGAAGGGTCTTCTGTATTAGCAACACGCAATGCAACGTTATAGATTAGTTCTTTATCTAGGCGATCACGAATATTTCTTGTAGTAATATATTTTCCATCTTGCCCTGCGAATGGAGAATCATTAACACGGAATGCCATTGATACGGTTGGCTCATCAACACTGAGTGGTGGCAATGCTTCAATCGTCTCAGGATCACAAACAGTATCTGAAATAGAGATACCTTCAATGCCAGTAATACAAACAATATTGCCCGCTTCAGAGGCATTAGTATCGATTTTATCAAGCCCTAAAAAACCTTGTAAATTGGCAATTTTAGCTTTACGCTCAGTACCATCTGCACCGACAATAACCACTTGTTGATTCTTTTTAATCGTGCCACGAGTAATACGGCCAATACCAATTGCACCCACAAATGATGAATAATCCAGTGCCGTAATCTGCATCTGTAGTGGCGCCTCAATATCAACCTCAGGTGCTTTAACATGTTTAATAATCGTCTCAAACATCGGAGTCATATCACCTTCACGCGCATTGTCATCTAATGAGGCGTAGCCGTTAATACTTGAGGCATAAATCACGGGGAAATCTAGTTGCTCATCAGTGGCACCGAGTTGATCAAATAAATCAAAAACTTGGTCAATCCCCCAGTCAGGGCGAGCCGCATCTTTATCGATTTTGTTTATCACTACAATCGGGTTGAGGCCCTGATCAAAAGCTTTTTTAGTCACAAAACGCGTTTGTGGCATTGGTCCTTCTTGTGCATCCACCAGTAAAAGCACTGAATCTACCATCGATAAAACGCGCTCTACTTCACCGCCAAAATCGGCGTGTCCCGGGGTGTCTACAATATTAATATGGTAGTCATTCCACTTAATCGCTGTATTTTTCGATGAAATGGTAATACCACGCTCTTTTTCCAAATCATTCGAATCCATCATACGATCAGTAGACTCAAAACGATCATCAAAAGTTTGAGATTGTTCCAATAGCTTATCAACCAATGTGGTTTTACCGTGGTCAACGTGCGCAATAATAGCGATATTTCTAAGTTTGGTATTCATACGAATTAAGTGAATGCGAAAAAGGCACTATTATCCCGTAAAATGACTATCAATATTAGAAATTATTGATATAACTATTTATGGGTAAAAAAAGCAGTTCTGGTCGCTGGATGAGTGAACACCTGAGTGATGAATATGTAAAAAAAGCACAAAAAGAAGGCTACCGTTCACGTGCTGTTTACAAACTGACAGAGGTTGTAAACAAAGATAAATTTATTAAGCCGGGTTCTCGCGTGCTTGATTTAGGTGCTGCTCCTGGCGGTTGGAGTCAAGTGGCAATTAAATTAGTAGGGAAATCAGGCCAAGTTATCGCCAGTGATATTCTTGATATTGAACCTATCCCTGGGGTGGATTTTCTCTGTGGTGACTTTACTGAAGACTCAGTTTATGAAGAGCTATTAACATTAACGGGTGGCCATAAAATGGACGTGGTACTCTCAGACATGGCACCAAATATGAGTGGGCAACTCTCAGTTGATATTCCAAAATCGATGTATTTGTGTGAATTGGCACTTGATATGGCCATTAAAACGCTCACACCCAAAGGTACTTTCTTTATTAAAGTATTTCAAGGTGATGGCTTTGACGCTTTTGTAAAATCTTGTAGGGCAGCATTTGTTAAGGTCACCATTCGCAAACCAAAAGCATCTAGAGCACGCTCTAAAGAAGTATATCTTTTAGCAAATACGCTAAAATAACGTCCTATGCAAAATTTTGAAGATATTCAAAACCTAGTCCAAGACGACATTGCTAAGACAGATCAAGTATTGATTGATCATCTTAGTTCTGATGTGGCGCTGATTAACCAAATGAGTGGTTATATTATCAACGCCGGTGGTAAGCGATTACGCCCATTACTTTTGCTACTGTGTGCACGCGCCACTGGCTACCAAGGCGACCACCACCATTTGATGGCTGTGGTAATTGAGTTGATTCATACAGCGACACTATTACACGACGATATCGTTGACGAATCTAACACGCGTCGAGGCAAAGAAACTGCCAACGAAGTTTGGGGTAATGCAGCCAGTGTTTTAGTGGGTGATTTTCTTTATTCCCGTGCCTTTGAGATGATGGTTAAACCTGGCTCAATGCGTATTATGACGCTCCTTTCTAAAGCTAC
>DNJI01000035.1:0-7492 GCA_003489145.1 Gammaproteobacteria bacterium
TGCTGGCCACCACTAAGTTGATTTGGATACTTTTCAGCTTGGTCCTTAATACCAACCCTATCTAGCAATTGTAAGGCTTTCTCTCTTGCTTCTTGCTTAGACTCATGGTGCACCCAAATTGGCGCTAAGGTTAAATTGCCAATTACACTCAAATGTGGAAAAAGATTAAAGTGCTGAAAAACCATAGACACCTCTGAACGCACTTGTCTAATCTTCTTTACATCGTCACTTAGTTCAATTCCATCAACAATAATAGAACCTTCTTGAAACTTCTCTAGAAAGTTAACACAGCGTATAAGAGTCGATTTACCACTACCTGAAGGCCCACAAACTACAATAATCTCACCTTCTTTAACCTTGAGATTGATTTCCTTAAGCGCATGAAAATCTCCATACCACTTGTTCAGTCCTTTAATATCAATAATATCGCAGCAAAGTCGATCATCTGTTGTGTTGCTCATTGTTTTTTCCTTTTAATTTTTATGCTCTGTGCTAAATTTAACTTCAAGTTTTTTAGAATAGTGGCTCATAGAATAAAGAATAACCCAAATAACCATGGCGACAAACACATAACCTTCAGACTCTCTCCCTAACCAGCTAGAGTTACTTGTGGCGGCCCCTACTATCGCCAGCATATCGTATAGTCCAATAATTAAAATCAACGTTGTGTCTTTGAATAATGCAATAAAAGAGCCGACTATATTAGGGATGGATATTTTTAATGCCTGTGGCAAAATGATAAGAACCGTTTTTTGCATAAAGCTGAGTCCTGCAGCGTCAGCAGCCTCATATTGCCCCTTAGAAATGGCTTGCAAACCACCTCTGACAACCTCTGCAATATAAGCTGTTTGGAATAGGGTTATACCAATTAAAGCTCTAAGTAATTTATCAAAGTCCATTCCTGCTGAGAAGAATAACGGCAGCACAACGGATGCCATAAACAAGATGGTAATCAATGGCACACCACGCACAAACTCAATATATACAACTGAAATAAACCTCACAATGCGCATCTTAGATTGCCGTCCTAACGCAAATAAGATGCCCAGTGGAAAAGAGGCAACAATGCCAACAGCAGCCACCACAATGGTTAGGGTTAACCCGCCCCATTTATCAGTTTCAACGATCTCTAAGCCTAGCCCCCCATATAACAAAACAAAGGCAACAACGGGGTAAATTAAGAAAGATCCGATAATATAATGCGCCCTGTATTGTGATTTTTTAATAAATGATCCGAACGCCACAAGCGCTACAATAATGCCAAACATGGTGTTAACGCGCCACAGCTCTTCTTGTGGGTAAAATCCATAAATAAACATCTTAAGGTTGGCATTAATAAAAGACCAACATGCACCCTCTCGACCACAAGACTCGTTGTCTGCAGTCAAATCAAAATTGGCATCAAAAATTGTCCAATTTAAAATAGGGGGCAAGAGCAAATAAATAAGATACAGCGCTACAAAAGTAAGTGCAATGTTAGATGAGGATGAAAACAAGTTATCTTTCAACCATAGGGCCGCTTTAGTTTGCGATTGTGGCGGTTGTTTTGTTTCTTTTAGCGAATAGATTGCCATAATAGTTATCCGCCCTTAATCTGCATTTTCTTGTTAAAAATATTTAAGATTAACGATATGACTAGTGATATCGTCAAATACACCAGCATCGTCAGCATAATAATTTCAATCGCTTGACCTACTACGTTCAAGACGGTGCCTGAAAATATAGTGACTAACTCTGTATAGCCAACTGCCGCTGCTAAAGAGGAATTCTTAGTAAGATTTAAGTATTGATTAATAATCGGCGGTATTGCCACTCTTAGCGCTTGTGGTAGTATCACTAAACGCATTGCCCGACTATTTTTTAAGCCTAACGCTGCTGCCGCTTCTTTTTGCCCTACGTCCACCGATTCAACACCCGAACGAATGGCTTCAGCGATATAGGTAGCAGTATAAATACTTAAAGAAAACGCTAAGGCAAAAAATTCAATTGATAAATCTATACCCCCTCTAAAATTAAAACCTTTTAACGCTGGGTATTCCAATTGTGCACCAAAAGAAAAATAAACCACGATTGGCAATAGCAATACAAGCCCCAAGAAGTGTGGAATAGTGTTGGTATTTATGCCCGTTTCATCGTGCTTCTTATTGCTGCGTTTTCTGATAAAAACATAAGCAACAATACCAATAACAAGGCTTGCAAGCACAAAGTAGAAATCAGTCCCCATGATCGGCTTGGGTAGATACAAGCCTCTTGAATTAAGAAAAACACTATCCATAAAACTCATACTATTTCTAGCAGATGGGAGGACTTTAAGTGCTATTGAATACCAAAATAGAATTTGTAGCAATATCGGTATATTCCTAAAAATCTCAATATACACCGTGGCCATTTTTCTAACCAGGTAGTTGCTCGATAAGCGTGCAATACCAACAATAAGACCGATGACTGATGCAAAAAATATGCCTGTTATTGCAACAATTAAGGTGTTAACAATACCGACATAAAATGCTTGTAGATTGGTTGATGCTGGTGAGTATTCCAAAAAGAAATTATCATTGACAGCAAAACCAGCCTCGTCATTTAAAAAACCAAAACCACTTCTAATGCCTCTTTGCTCAATGTTGAGCATCATGTTATCAAAAGCTTGATAAGCAAAATAAGCAATAACAACAACGGCCAGCGCCTGAAATACGATCGCTCTAACTTCGTTGTTATAGAGTAGTGATTTTAGTTTTGTAAACACAAAAAAATCTTGATAAAAAAATGGCTAACTGAAGAGTTAGCCATTTTATATTTTATTTAGATTTTATCTAAATGCTGGGGCATACAAGATACCACCTTTAATCCACAACTGGTTTACACCACGTGGAAGCTGAATTGGTGTTGACATGCCGATGTTTCTCTCGAAACTTTCGCCGTAGTTGCCTACTTGCGCAATAATGTTACGCGACCAATCTTTGCTAAGACCTAAGCTTTCGTTAAGCTTGCCAGATTTTCCTTGTAATCTCTGTACACCAGGACTAGTAGAAGCATCATCAATCGTAGCAGAGGTAATGCCTAGCTCTTCTGCTTCAATCATCGCATTCAGTGACCATCTAACAATATTAAGCCATTTGTTGTCATCTTTACGCACAACCGGGCCTAATGGCTCTTTAGAGATAACGTTACCTAAAACAACAGCAGAGCTAGGATCTTTAAGCGTTGATCTAAGACCAGCTAACTGAGACACATCTGAAGTTAGTGCATCACAACGGCCAGCTTCAAAACCTGCTTTGGTTTGTGCAGAAGTATCATAAGTAACCGCCTTAAAGCTCATTTTGTTTGAACGGAAGTAATCAGCTAAATTAAGCTCTGTTGTTGTACCTGCTTGAATACAAAATGAAGCACCATCTAACTCACTTACATCATTAACACCTAATGATTTCTTAACCATGAAGCCTTGACCGTCGTAGTAGTTAACACCGGCAAAAGTAAGACCTAATGAAGTATCACGAGTGTGCGTCCAAGTTGTGTTTCTTGAAAGCATATCAATCTCTCCAGATGATAATGCAACAAAACGCTCTTTTGCTGTTAACGGTACAAACTTAACCTTGTTAGAGTCACCTAAGGTAGCGGCTGCTACTGCACGACAAACATCGACATCGACACCAGACCAATGACCACTTGAATCAGGGCTAGAAAAACCAGGTGTGCCTGTTGATACGCCACAAGTTAAACTACCTTTGGATTGTACATCCTCTAAAGTGTTACTATGGAATACACTTGCTTGAACACCATAAGCGCTAATCGCTAAAATAGATGCAGCAGACAATTTTAATAATTGATTCATAAACTTCTCCTCTTGATTTTTAAAAAAATAAAAGCAATCCCCCCAAGGAACTACAAGGTTTAAGTTTATCCATTATTCTGAACTATATATTGTTTTTTTGAAAAAAAGACAATAAGCCTAAAATCAATGTCACAGAAACAATGATTGACAAGGGTTTAAGATGTGTTAATGGTGAATAAGAACTGTAAATTGAAGCCAGAGCAGAGCTGCCAGCCAATAGTATTGATAATGCTAATAATGATTTAATAAGACGTAAAACGCGCATTTGAGCCTCCCCCAAGGTATGTAAATTGTTTTAATGCAGTGTAACACTGCCTAATATCTGAGCCACAACCGATTGTGTAGATCCGGCACTCTTAAGTGATGCTCTGGCAAACCATTTTTTTGCCTGTTGTGCATTTGCCTCTGTACCATCACCAAACTTATAAGCTTGCCAAACCATGTATTGAGCCAGTAAATTACCCTGCTGTGCAGCACGCTGATACCAATAAAAAGCATGTTTTTCACTCTTCGGAACATGGACGCCTTTTTGAAAAATATTAGCCAAGGCGTACTGTGCTTTAGCATCACCGGTATAAGCCCTTTGCTGTAGACCAATGGTCTCAATATTTAATTCAGATTCTGCCAATAGATGTTGGTGCATTTGATTCATAACAATTCCCCTGACTTGTTGTTGATTTGAGTGAAATATACCATTACTTTTTTTGCATGTAAAGTCCTTTTTTTAAAAAAAATTAACTATTAGTTTTTTATAGTTAAATCAATAACTTATAAGTATTTTATGGTACTTTTACCACTACTAGTATTTTTTAACTAAAATGAATGTCTGACACTAGTGGTAAAAAATAACTATAATAGGTAAAAAATACATGAAATTTAAGGGGTAAATGATGGGGTTAAAAACCAAGGATTATTTGGCTAAAGTGCGTAAAAAGACTGGGCTTTCAGACTATAAGATCGCCCAGAAATATGACATTAATCAGTCTAATTTAAGTAAATATAAATCAGGAAGAACAGCCCTATCTGAAACCCATGCTTGGCAATTTGCCAGTATTTTGGGTGTTAATCCTGCCGAAGTGGTGGCCAACACCAAACTTGAGCACGCAAAACTCACGGGCAATAAATTGAAGGCCATATTTTGGCAGGAACAGCTAGAAAACCTTTCAAACGGCTCAGAGCCTATCAAAATCAAACTTGCGCAAATTAACCCTATTGTGGGTGATTTGAATAATAACGCACAGACGATTATCAATCTAGCACTTGAGGCAGATGAGTCTGGCGCCCATTTAGTGGTTTTTCCAGAATTAGCACTGATTGGTTATCCGCCAGAGGACTTGTTACTACGTGAAGGTTTTATTGATCAAATTGAGTCCACCATTGAGCACATACGCACCCAACTACCTGAAGATATCAGTATTTTGTTTGGTGCACCTGAGCGCGTTAAGGGGCGTTTGTACAACAGTGCTTACTTAATACAACAAGGTCGTGTACGTACTTATCACAAACAATGCTTACCTAATTACGGCGTGTTTGATGAAAAACGTTATTTTGAACCCGGTACAGATTCGTTCGTATTCGAATGTCAGCAAACCAAAATTGGTGTGGTGATTTGCGAAGACGCATGGGAAACTACACCCATTAGTGCTGTCGTTGCTCATGGTGCACAAACCATCATTAGCCTTAATGCCTCACCTTTTCAACTAGGCAAGCATCAACAAAGAATTAAAACCATGCGCCAAAGAGTGCTGGAAAACAACGTTAGCCTTATTTACATCAATGCTGTTGGCGGGCAAGATGAGCTGGTATTTGATGGCGGGTCTTTCGCTATGGATGCTAGCGGTAAAATTACCCATCAACTACCCTTCTTCCAAACCTTAACACAGCCTCTAGATCAGCCATTCATGCAAAACATTGATGAACCGATCGAAAAAACCATTTACGACGCCCTGGTATTATCAACCAAAGATTACATTGAAAAAAATGGGGTGTTTAACGGTGCATTGATTGGTCTGTCCGGTGGTATTGATTCGGCACTAACGCTAACCATTGCGGTTGATGCCCTAGGCGCTGAGCATGTGCAAGCGATTATGATGCCGTATGAATATACCTCTAGCATGAGCCTTGAGGATGCTAAAGCCCAGGCCAGTAGTATGAAAGTTGATTATCATGAAATTAACATCCACTCGATGGTCGATAGCTTTAACGCGCAACTATCGCCTTTATTTGCAGGTACTGATACTGACACCACTGAAGAAAATTTACAAGCCCGCATCCGTGGCACCCTACTCATGGCAGTTTCAAATAAATCAGGCAAGATTGTACTCACAACGGGTAACAAATCTGAAATGGCAGTGGGTTATGCCACTCTATATGGCGATATGTCAGGTGGCTTCGCCCCGCTTAAAGACATTGCAAAAACCATGGTTTACCGCCTAGCCAATTATCGTAATTCTATTGATTATGTTATTCCTGGACGAGTGATTGATCGAGAGCCATCAGCAGAGCTAGCGCCTAACCAAATAGACCAAGATTCATTGCCGCCTTATGAAGAGCTAGATGCGATTTTAGAATTGTTCGTTGAACACAAACAATCGATTCAACACATTACGCAACAAGGCTTTAATCAAGACACCGTTAAGCGTATCAGTCGTATGGTGCTAAACAATGAATACAAGCGCCGACAATCTGCCCCGGGGCCTAAAGTCAGTCAGAATGCTTTTGGTAAAGAGCGTCGTTACCCGATGACGTCTAAGTTTCAACCTTAGTCGAATGATCAAAAATTTTTAGCATGCCCTCGGCCTTGTGCTGGGTTTCTTCGAGCTCACGCTCAGCTACCGAATCAAACACAATACCAGCACCGGCACGCAGTGTTAGTGTGTTGTCTTGCTGAGTCATAGTGCGAATCAAGATGTTAAAGTCCATCTTACCATTACTACTAATATAGCCGAGTGAACCCGTATAAGCCTGACGTGGCATCTGCTCTAGTTCAGCAATAATCTGCATACAGCGAATCTTAGGGCAACCAGTAATCGTACCACCTGGAAACAAGGCCCGCACTAACGCTTTAATACCAACATCCGCTCTTAACTTGCCTTTAATATTAGAAACAATGTGATGCACATAAGGGTAGCTTTCTAAAGTCATAATCTCATTTACATGCACTGAACCATACTCACATACCCTACCCAAGTCATTGCGCTCTAAATCTAGCAGCATAATGTGTTCGGCTTGCTCCTTAGGGTGGTTGATTAGCTGCGCCTTTAAGCGCTCGTCTTCTTCACCAATGCCGCGCGGATGCGTACCTGCAATCGGTCGAGTTTCTATTTGATCACCATCCACGCTAAACAAACGTTCAGGCGAGGAAGAGATAATGCTAAAGCCTTCAAACCGCGCCAAAGCGGAAAATGGCGCTGGGTTGGAGTGCTTTAAAGCTTGGTAGATTTGCACTGGTGTAATTTTAGAGTCGAGCTGATATTGCCATTGTCGTGATAGATTCACCTGAAACACATCACCAGCTACAATATAGTCACGACTACGCTGCACACCTGAGAGAAACTTACTTTCCTCTTCCCAAGACAAAGTACCTTTAATAGCAACAGCTTCAATTTCATTTAAATGCTTAATGTCTGCCAACACTTGATCAATACGTGCTTGATCATCAAA
>DNJI01000035.1:7897-14983 GCA_003489145.1 Gammaproteobacteria bacterium
GCAATCGCCACCGCTTGATCGCCTGAATGCAAATCATCCTTTAAAACGGGCTCAATCTGCCCAATCAACTCGTACGACAAATACACAAACCAACCACCAGTAAAAGGCAAATCACTTTGGATAGTAGGTACGTCAACGCTGGATTCTAGTGTTGATAAAAAATCAAACTCATCCAAATTATTTAGAACGATTTGCTCAGTTGGATGTGCAAACAAAATAGAATAACGATTGGCCTGATTGTGATTAACGCTTTCTAACAAAAACGGATAACGCTTGGCATTAAGTTGACACAACGCATCTAGTGCGACGCTAGGAATGGATAAAACTTTCACTATGTTTTACTTGGTTACAGTTGTTTCAAGCTTGGTTTTAGACTCAGGCTTGGTGACATCTTTTGTTACTTGATCTGCTTGAATCGTTTTAAGTAGCGCCTTCGCTTGAATAATAGAATTATGATTTGGGAATTTCTTAATCATAGATTTAAGCAATAGAGTCGCTCGCTTATCTTCTTTAAGCTCGTGCTCGATAATCGCAAGCTCGTACAGTGAGTTAGAAAACTTATGATGCAAAACATAATCATGCTGAAAACCAACAAAAACTTTTTTTGCATTGTGGCGATCACCTTTAGCGGCATAAGCCCTGCCTAGCCAGTAAGTCGCATCAGGTACGTAGTTATTCTCAGGGTAGACATCCAAATAATTCAAAAATAAATTAATGGCTTGATTGTATTGATCAGTCACTAATAAGCTTCTAGCACTGGTATAGAGTTTTTTAGCTTTTCTATTTTCATCTCTAACGCGTTTTATCGTTTCTTTAACCACGTTGGAGGATTTTTTATACTCCATCAAATGAAATAATTCAGTGATTTTCTTTCGGGAATATTTTTGTTGCTCTTGCAGTAGTTCAATCTGACCAACCAACTTTTTATTGTCTCGTTTTATTTTTTTAAGGTTTTTAGAGTTATGCTTTATAATCTTTTCTACATTTAAGGCAAGCGTATTAAAAGGTGCTTGCATAGCAAACAGTCCAATTAATACCACCCAACCTAAACGCTTCATTTGCATTTAACCTCTACTTATAAATAAATTCAACACGTCGATTCTTTTCCCAGCCGCTTTCATCATGCGCTTTAGCAATTGGTTTTTCTTCGCCATAGCTAATAACTTCAATTCTGCCGTCTAAACCTTCATACAAGCCTAACACTTCTTTTACACTTAAAGCTCGGTTTTCACCTAAAGCTAAGTTGTATTCACGTGTTCCGCGCTCATCTGCATGCCCTTCTAAGCGTAATTTAACGCCTGAGTTGTCCCTCATAAAGTTTGCATGCTTAATAATTTCTTGTGTAGCTTCATCGCTGATATCAGCACCATCGTAAGAAAAATACAAAACAAAATTAGTATCGCTGGCCTTTAACTTGTCCACCGCCTGTTCCTTAGCATTTGCTTGGGTTGTGTTGGTGGCTTGGTTGAATGGCTTGGTTAAATCACTCCAGTTAAAGCCAGACTCATCACGCACTATCGCATCAACTGTTTTGTCTTCAGCACCTCTTTCTTCAATTACCACCGTATTAGACTCTAAAAAACCGCCCGACCCTGTGCAAGCGCTGAGTATGGCGACAAGGGGCAATAACATAATGTTTTTCATTTTATTCTCCTGTTGTTATTTTTCTAAATAAGTTGACCAATTTGGCTCTCTCACTTCACCTGTTTGCGAAGAAAGCTCGTAAGATCGGTTACCTTCTACCGACACCACTGACAACAAGCCTTTGTTATTACGATTGGTGGCAAAAATAATCATATCACCATTTGGAGAAAAATAAGGCGACTCATCTAACTCATTGTTAGTCATCACACTTAAATCTTTGGTGTTGATATCCAGCATAGCAATCCGGTAATCGTTGTCAATTCGGTGCACCATAGCTAGGCTTTTTCCATCAGGTGAAAACACCGCTTTGGCATTGTATCGACCTTCAAAGGTAGCTCGACTGATCTTACCCGTGGTTAGATTTTTAATATAAATTTGCACTTGTCCTGATCGATTAGAGGTAAAGGCAAGTTGCGTGCCATCTGGTGAATAGCTGGCTTCGGTATCAATACTAGGGTTGTGTGTTAATCGGGTTAGTTTTTTATCAGCCAAATTGTAAGAATAGATATCTTTATTGCCTTTTTTAGACAAAGTTAATACCAAACTTTTGCCACTCGGATGCCAGCTTGGTGCTGAGGCAATACCATCAAAGCGCGGTAATTTTACAATTTTACGACGAGTATACGGATACCAAACAAATACTTCAGATCGGTCATTTTCAAAAGAAACGTAGGCAATTTTCTTATGCTCGTATGAGCGGTCAGGCGACCAAACTGGGGAAAGAATAGGCGTTTTTAGCTTGATACGACTCTTGACATTCATCGCATCAGAATCAGAAATATTCAGTCGGTATTCCTTATCACCTTTGGCATCAGTGGTTACTGTAACGTAAGTTAACAGCGTATTAAACGAGCCACTTTCACCTAATAAGGCTTCATAAATATGGTCACTAAGTTGGTGTGCTACTTTTCTAAAACCACTCACATGCACTCGTGTGGTTTTGGTGAATAATTGCTTGTTACTATAAACATCAAACAAACTCACAGAGAACTTATAAATCTTGTCACTTTGCTGTTCAATATTACCAGTGACTACCGCTTCAATGTTTTGACGCTTCCAGTGTTGTGCATCAACATCTTGAGCAATGATGGTCTCTGGAATCACTACGTTAAAACGCCCTGAACGCTCTAAATTGGCTTGAATAATTTTAGAAATATCTTTGTCTTGCGCACCCTTGCCGACTAATTCAAAATGACTAACAATAATGGGAAAGGCGTTTGCATCCTTTTTTACTACAGTAACTTCTAATACCGCTTGAGCAGCACCTAAATTCAATACAACAAATGCAATAAATAACTTGATTAATTTCATTCTTTTTCTTCGAGCCAGTTCATTTGAATCGCTTCAAGAATTTTTTCGCCTGATTTATCTGCTTCATCATCAAACTCATCTAATGCAATAACCATTTGTCTTAAATCAACAAAATTAATAAAAGTTGGGTCAAAGTCAGGGTGTGCCTCATCTAGCGCAATTGCAATATCAAGAGAGTCGGTCCATTTCATATTAATACCTTGGAAAATAAACATAAAAGATTAAGACTAATTTTAATCAAAAATTGAGCTTACTAAGGGTGAAAATTCACCTGTTTTTGTAAATATTATGCCCGCACAACTGAGTGTACAAATTCTAAGCTTTTTATTGCATACAGGGCTTCGTCTAGCTTGCCAGTATTTGCCACACTAATCACCAAATTCAGTGCCTTCATTGAGTGGTCTTTTTCTTCTACTTCCAGGTGTTCAATATTAACGCTAATCTGGGCAATCACATTGGCAATAGAAGCCAGCATGCCACGGCGATTTTCTACCTGAACTCGAATCAATACTTCAAACTCTTCAGCTTCATCTGCTTGCCAATCAATCTCTAACCATTGTTCATTTTTTTGCTTGGCATGAATCAAATTACCACAGTCAAACCGATGCATCACTAAACCTTTGCTAATGGTTAATACACCCGCTACTTTATCGCCCGGAATTGGATAACAACAATGCGCAAAGCTAATGGCCTTACCTTGAGTTTTTGTAATGCTGATGTTCTTAATCACACAATGATTGCCATCACATTGAAGCTTATTGAGCACAACAGATACCATTGCTTCAGACAGGCCGATTTTCATATACAAATCTTCTTTGGAATCACACTTAAAGTCTTTTAAACACGCCTGCCAACTCTCTTCACTAATTGACTCACCGCCGCCTTGGTACTCCAAAGCATTGTTCAGTAAGTACTCACCCAGTTGTATCAACTCAGAAGTAGATTCTTCTTTTAATTTGACCTTGATAGAGGTTTTAGCCTTGGCAGTAACGGCTATTTGTAACCAAGTTGGGTGTGGTTTGGCCTTTTTATCAGTGATAATTTCAATCGTCTGCCCTGACTTTAACTCAGCTGAAATCGATGCATTAACTTGGTCTACCTTAGCCTTTAAGGTTCGATTGCCCACATTGGTATGAATCGCATAGGCAAAATCCAGCACGGTTGATTTGTAAGGTAACTGAATAATTTCACCTTTAGGGGTAAATACAAACACCTCTGAGGGGAATAAATCCGTCTTAGTTTCTTCCAAAAATTCAACCGAAGTGCCCGAGTTTTGCTGAATCTCTAACAACGAACCCAGCCAGTTACTTGCCAACTCTGCAGGGTTGCTAGTATCACTCTTGTAATGCCAATGCGCAGCAATTCCGTACTCAGAAACAAAATGCATATCTTCTGATCGAATCTGTACCTCAATAAAGATTTTATTTGGCCCAAACAACACCGTGTGTAATGACTGATAGCCGTTCGATTTAGGCAGTGCCACATAATCTTTAAATTTGCCTGGCAAAGGCTTATACAAATTATGAATAATGCCCAATGCTTGATAACACTGTGCTACATCATCTACAATCACTCTAAAAGCATACATATCAAGCACTTGAGAGAACTTCAGCTGCTTGATTTTCATCTTTTTATAAATACTGCAAGGCTGTTTTTGACGCCCAGTAATTTTTACTCCACTTAAACCTTCCTGCTTAAGTCGGTTTTCAATTTCACCTTGAATGTGCTTAATAATTTTTTTACGATTACCACATTGTTTTTTAATCTGATGTATTAATACTTTATATCGATAAGGGCTAGTAATCTCAAAACACAAATTATCCAATTCAACCCTAATACTATTCAAACCCAAGCGCCTAGCAATAGGTGCATGGATTTCAGATGTTTCTTTGGCAATTCTAAGTTGTTTTTCACGGCTCATAGATTTGAGCGTGCGCATGTTGTGCAAGCGATCAGCGAGCTTAATCATCATCACCCGCATATCCGTACTCATAGCTAAAAACAGCTTTCTAAAGTTTTGCGCTTGCTGATCAATATTTGAATGAAACTCCAAGCCGGTGAGTTTTGAAACCCCTTGTACAATATGCGCTACATCTTCACCAAAGCCATTAACAATATCTTGATGTGTTAATGTCGTGTCTTCAATACAATCGTGCAACAGCGCTGCGGCAATACAATAATAATCCAGTTTTAACTCAGCCAAAATCATCGCCACATTAATCGGATGAAACACATAGGCCTCGCCTGAACGGCGATATTGCCCATCATGCGCAGTAGCAGCTACAATATAAGCCTGATAAACACTCTCTACCTGTTCTTTAGGCATATAAGCGTCTAGCACCTCACACAGATCACTAATCAGAATTCTTTTTTCAAATAAGCTCATTAAAAGAAAATAGGGTTAAATTATGGATAAATCTTTGCCATTATAATACAATCACCTCAGTATAATGCTACGCAATATTAGTAATAAATTTACCTAAAATCAATGAAAAATATACTCAAGCTTGTTTTAATTTTGCCTTTGTTAACCCTGTCACTGAGCGGTTGTTTTTGGGAAGAAGAAACCAAAAGAGAGTCTATTACTAAAGGCTGGTCACCTAAAACATTTTTTGAAGAAGCTAAAGAACAAATTTCAGCAGGCGCTTTGGATAAAGGTATTGAGCTTTATGAGCAACTACAAGCGGCTTACCCAGGCTCAAAATACGCCTTACAATCCAAGCTAGAAATTGCCTATGCTCTTTATAAAAGTGAAGACTACGACCAAGCTATTGATCGCCTAAATAGCTACATTAAGCTCTACCCAGACCATTTTTCAACCCCGTATGCCTACTACTTGCGTGGTGTTATTTCAGAAGACAAATCTCGTTCAATCCTAGATGAATACATTACTGACAACGCCCAGCGTGATGTCAACTCAGTACGCGATGCTTTTAATTACTACCTTGCTTTAATTGAAAAGTTCCCCAAAACTGAATATTCTGAAGAGGCAAAATCACGCCTAATCATCCTTAGAAACATACTTTCTAGGCATGAGCTTTTTGTGGCAATTTTCTACACCAAAAAAGGCGCTAACATCGCCGCCATTAATCGTAGTAAATATATTATTGAAAAATACCCTAATACGCCATCAGTACCGGCAGCACTACATTTAATGGCATATAACTACGATGTTATTAGTGCTGATACACTGGCTAAAGATACACGCCGTGTACTCAAAAAGAGCTACCCACTCTACACGCCACACTACTCGTTAGAAGACTAAATTTAACCCTTATTAATGAACAAGCAAGAGCGCTTTTTCGCGCTTAAAATCTCATCTATTATGGCAACTCGTATGTTCGGGTTGTTTATGATTTTCCCTGTTTTTTCAGTTTACGCCTCTGAATATGAAAGCACCACGCCCTACTTAATTGGCCTTGCTATTGGTATTTATGGCCTAACCCAAGCACTACTACAAATCCCGTTTGGCTATTTATCCGATCAATATGGTCGTAAACCAATGCTTATTGTTGGTTTAGTTATCTTTTTTATCGGTAGCGTTGTTGCGGCTAATGCCACTGATATTATCGGCGTGGTGATTGGCAGAGCTTTGCAAGGCGGTGGCGCAATCTCTGCAGTGCTAATGGCTTTCTTGGCTGATTTTGTTTCACCAGAGCAACGCGCTAAAGCCAATGCCTTTGTCGGTATGCAAATCGGTATTGCGTTTATGCTCTCGTTACTCATTGGTCCACTAATCACGGTCAATTTAGGTATTTCTGGGCTTTTTTGGGTGATTGCTGGCTTGTCTATTGCCGCACTAGGCATCGTCTTTACTTTGCCTCATGTTAAGCCACACGCGCAATACACCTTATCAGTATCAAACATTAAACAAGTCTTAACTTCTAAATTACTTAAATTAGATTTCAGCATCTTCACCCTGCACTTAATTTTGACTTGTGCTTTTATCGTTATGCCAAAACTTCTGGTAGAAAATAACATCGTTGCCACCGACTTAAAAGACAACTGGACCATGTACCTACCAGTCATGTTGGTTTCCTTTATTGGCATGTTGCCAATGATCATTTTGGCTGAGAAATACCACAAGCATAAAGCCATGTTACTTACTGCTATTTCTATCATGATTATGAG
>DNJI01000035.1:15382-16144 GCA_003489145.1 Gammaproteobacteria bacterium
TGTTCTTCATTGCCTTTAATGCCATGGAAGCCATGCTACCATCACTTATTTCCAAGACTGCAAACAGCGATAAGCGCGGTCTAGCAATGGGTATGTACTCTACCTCACAATTTTTAGGCGCCTTCATTGGTGGTGTTTTTGGCGGGTGGATTTACAACACATACGACTTAAATAGTGTATTCTTATTCACCACATTTATGGCAATCATTTGGTGGGTGGTAATACTCACCATGAAACAACAAAAACCAACGGGAGAGTAACAAAATGGCAGGAATCAACAAAGTAATTTTAGTAGGTAATTTAGGCGCAAAACCCGAGGTTAAATACGCATCCAACGGCAATGCAATTGCTAATTTATCAGTCGCAACTTCAGAGTCTTGGACCGACAAAAACACCGGCCAAAAACAAGAAAAAACAGAATGGCATCGCGTAAGTGTATTTGGCAAACTTGCTGAAATCGCTGGCCAATATTTAGATAAAGGCTCTAAAGTTTACGTTGAAGGTAAACTCCAAACTAGAAGCTACGAGCAAGACGGTGTTAAAAAATACGCTACTGATATCGTTATATCAGGCTTTAACGGTACGCTACAAATGCTAGATCGTCGTGACGATGCCGGCGGTGCACCAAGACCAGCTGCTACTGCACCAGCAGCTGCTCAAGATCCTATCACGCCAGTAGACAACTCTGGCTTTGATGACGATATCCCATTCTAGGATTAATAAAAAAACATCATTAAAAAGCCCGCTTATGCGGGCTTTTTT
>DNJI01000035.1:16559-17296 GCA_003489145.1 Gammaproteobacteria bacterium
TTACCCAGTTCGCTAGCATAGCGCAATAAATGCCCATAAGGATGACTACTCAATTGAGTGCTCTTATCATTAGCCACGAATAAATCTTGTTGGCTTTTATCTAAGGTTAGATTGCCTAGCATCACGCCACCTTTGTAAAACCTATAACCCGGCTCATAAATTTGCTTTAATATTTTTGCACACAAAGGAATGAGTAATTTTTCATCGCTAATCGGCACACTCATGCCAATAGTTTTTGACAAGTTAATGCAAGGCACATTCTTCTTGAAGGGGTTGGTGTAGATAAAAACACTCATCGAGGTTGTTGCCAAAGACTGCTTATTAAGCTTATTAACGGCTTTTCTTGTTAATGTGGTCAATGCTTGATTAATCTCATCAAAAGCGCTTAAATCAGCCCCGAAAGAACGAGAGGATACGATCTGTCGCCTCAGTGGTGCTACCTCCTCTATTGCTAAGCAAGAATGCCCATATAGCTCTCGATAGATGCGTTTTCCATTCACCCCTAGCAAGGTTTCAATAATACCAATATCTGCCTTGTAAAAATTGAGTGCCGTTGTAATACCAACACGATTAAGCTTAAGCGCTGATTTTGACCCCACACCCCAGATATCACCCACATCAACTGAAGCTAATAACTTCTCAAATCGATTGTCAGGCAATACATCAATATCAAACACCCCATTAAACCTTGGATAGATCTTAGCAATGCGATTGGCTAACTTTGCTCGCACTTTGGT
>DNJI01000035.1:17686-18449 GCA_003489145.1 Gammaproteobacteria bacterium
TTTAAGTGCTTGCATGTGTGTATTCAAGTTCATCATCAGCCCTGATAAATCTAAAAAACTCTCATCAATCGAATACACTTCTTGCACGGGCGCATACTCACCAACAATACTCATCACCCGTGATGACATGTCACCATACAAGGGATAGTTTGAAGATTTAATCACCACCGATTTATTAATCATCAAATCCTTAACTTGATAATACGGCACACCCATCTTAATCCCAAGTGCCTTAGCTTCATTCGAGCGTGCAATCACACAGCCATCGTTATTACTAAGTACGACAATGGGCTGTCGTTCTAATTTAGGATCAAACACGCGCTCACATGAAGCATAGAAATTATTGCAATCAACCAATGCAAACTTTTGTTGATTGAATTTAGGCATACTGATGAATCACTGAGGTGACCACACCCCAAATAATAAGCTCACTACCCTCACTAATCACAATATCATCAAACTCAGGGTTTTCTGCCTTTAAAGTAATATTGCCTTTATATTTATGAAGGCGCTTAACCGTAAACTCACCATCCACCACGGCAATTACTATCTTGCCACTTTTAGCAACAAGTGACTTATCTACCACCAAGATGTCACCTGGATGAATACCTGCACCGAGCATAGACTCGCCTTGTGCACGCACAAAAAAAGTAGCCTCTTGATGGTGAATTAAGTGTTTATTTAAATCAAGTTGATCTTCTAGATGGTCGTCCGCAGGAGAAGGAAAGCCTGCTTGCACACGTGAGGTAAAAATAGGGGTGGT
>DNJI01000026.1 GCA_003489145.1 Gammaproteobacteria bacterium
TAAGAATTTTCACTTTAAAAAAGGCAGTTATATTGTTGAGGTCGATTATCAAATCACCAACAATTCTAATCAAGCTATTCCGGTTAAAAGCTATGTACGTCTAAGTAGAAGTGCAATTGATCAATCCAACATGATGATGCCAACTTTTACAGGTGGTATCGTTTATGACAAAGTAAGCCACACAGTGCAAAAAAATGAGTTTGATGATTGGGACGAGTTTAACGCACAACAATCAACGGGTGGCTGGATGGCAATGGTTCAGCAATATTTCATTGCTGCTTGGATTCCGAATCAAGCTGAGCCTCAGACGTTTTCTGCCAGCTCAAGCAACAACTTGCATAAGCTTACCAATGCCAACCCACAGATTAGTCTTGGCGCTGGTAGTAGTGCAACACTAGCTGCTAATCAACTTTATCTTGGACCTAAAGAATATGGCAAGATTGAAGAAGTGGCTACTGGATTAAACTACACACTTGACTATGGCTGGTTAGACATCTTGGCAGATCCATTGTCTTGGGCCATCCATAAGATCAATGACTTTATCGATAGCTGGGGTTGGTCGATCATCATCATTACTATTTTAATCAAGCTAGTTTTCTACCCACTCAGTGAAAAGTCTTACCGCTCAATGGCGGGCATGAGAAAACTGTCGCCAAGACTTACCAAGCTTAAAGAGACCTATGGCGATGACAAACAAAAGATGGGTCAAAAAACCATGGAGCTATACAAGAAAGAAAAGATTAACCCAGCCTCTGGTTGTTTGCCAATCATGGTGCAAATTCCAGTGTTTATTGCTTTTTACTGGATGCTACTTGATACTGTCGAATTACGCCAAACATCGTTTTGGTGGTTAACCGACCTATCAACGCAAGACCCTTACTACATCTTGCCAATTATCATGGGTGCGTCTATGTTTATTCAGCAAAAACTTAACCCACCGCCACCTGACCCAATGCAAGCGAAGATTATGATGTCGTTGCCATTTGTGTTTACCATTTTCTTCTTGTGGTTCCCATCAGGCTTAGTGCTTTATTGGGTATTTAACAACGTTTTATCTATTGCACAGCAGTGGACTATTAATAAACGCATTAACGCCTAAAAAATAAAGCGACTGCGTTATTTGTCTTTAGACGTATTCAGTTATACTGTCTTTAGACAAAACACCTTGTAGCTTTAATTTTTAAAATGTTATTAGATAATTCAGATGAGTATCAATATTGGCGAGATGAAAAACTTACCAACACGACTACTGAATTAACCGATTGTATTGTTGAGATACAAAATCCGTTTAAGCTCACCCCTGTAGAAAAAAACAAACTCCAAAGCCTTTGTCAAAAAGTTAATTTTGCGTTATTTCAAATTCAGCCTATTGACCAATATGATGAAGCGATCATCAGCATCAACACACAACTAGGCTTAAAAGATTTTGATCAACACTTATTTGTTAAAACAGGTGGGCTGGCACACATTACCCAAAGTGACAAAAAAGACCAAAGCGAATTTATCCCCTACACCGACAAAAACCTAGGCTGGCATACAGACGGCTACTACAATACAATTGAACAGCGCATTCGCGCATTCTCCTTGTTCTGTGTGCGTCCTGCATTGAAGGGTGGTATAAGTGAATGGATCGATCCACAAATGATTTATATATTATTACGTGAAGATAACCCTGATGTTGTTAAGGCGTTGACTCACCCAAAAGCCATGAGTATTCCTGAGCACAGAGTTGATGGCGAAGTTCGGCGTGCAACTTCAGTTGGGCCAGTATTTTTCATTGATGAAAAAACACAGGCGCTTTATATGCGCTACACACAGCGCAAAAAAAATATTGAGTTCTTGGATTCGCTTGAGATTAAACAAGCTGTAGAGTATTTAGATACCCTGTTAAATACAACAACTGACTATCACTTTAAACACTTAATGCAAACTGGACAAGGCTTATTGTGTAACAATGTCTTACATAAACGCAATGCCTTTACTGATGACAAAGATAACCCGAGGTTGCTACTAAGAGGGCGCTACTTTAACCGAATCGAATAGGGATATAATAAGTTCATGATTAGCAACCACCGACTAGCTTCGGCCACACAATCTCCCTCGATTAATTGTAATGATCGTCCCAATGATGAAATTTCTCTCATCGTAATCCACAGTATTTCCTTACCACCAGGTGAGTTCAGCAACCCCTATATTGAACAGTTTTTTACCAATCAGCTCGATTTTAATGCGCACCCCTATTTCAAAACTATTCAAGACTTACAAGTGTCTGCCCACTTACTCATTAAGCGCGATGGCTCAATAATTCAGTTTGTACCCTTTGATAAGCGTGCTTGGCATGCGGGAATGTCTAACTTTAATGGGCAAGATAATTGTAACGATTTTTCCATTGGCATCGAATTAGAAGGAACCGACAATCTTAACTATGAAGCGGTACAATACCAATCATTAAAAACAACATTAAAACAACTAAAAGACCATTATCCAGTCCAAAATATTGTTGGGCATAGTGATATCGCCCCGGGCAGAAAAACTGATCCAGGAGAGGCTTTTAATTGGGATGAAATAAAGGATTAATTCATGAAGCTACTCAACAAATCTTACTTACGAGCCAAG
>DNJI01000059.1 GCA_003489145.1 Gammaproteobacteria bacterium
ATGCGCTGGGGTGATTTAGACTTTAACTTTGTTCGCCCAACACATTGGTTGATCATGATGTTAGATGGCGACGTAGTAGAAGCCACAGTCATGGGTTTAACCAGTGGTAACACGACTCGAGGCTTGCGTTTTACTGGTGAGCAAACGTTTAGCATTGATAATGCTGGCGATTATCGACAAACTTTGTTCGATAAAGCGAAAATTGAAGTGGATTTTGATGCACGTAAAGAAATGATTCGTGAACAGGTTGTACAAGTCGCACTTGATTGCCAATCGAATGCAGTGATTGATGAGTCATTATTAGAAGAAGTTTGCGCTTTGGTTGAATACCCGTGCGCATTTTCAGGTGGCTTTGATGCAAGATTTTTAGAGGTGCCAGAAGAGGCGCTTATCTCTGCCATGAAATCACACCAAAAGTATTTTCACATGGTGGATGATAATGGTAAATTATTGCCAACCTTTATCTCGGTTGCCAATATTGAATCTAGTGATTTATCAGTAATTATCGATGGCAACGAGCGCGTGATTAGACCACGCTTAACTGACTCAGAGTTTTTCTGGGAGCAGGATAAAGCCAATTCCTTGGCTTCACGCTTACCTAAATTAGATCGTGTCTTATTTATGAAGTCTTTAGGCTCTATGGGTGACAAAGCCAAACGTATTGAATTATTGTCAATCTATATTGCCAACGTCATTGGCGCTAATGCTGATTACAGTGCTCGTGCAGGCCTATTGGCTAAAACCGATTTAGTCTCTGATATGGTCGGTGAATTTGCCGATTTACAAGGCGTGATGGGTGGTTATTATGCATTGAATGATGGTGAAGATACTGCTGTGGCAACCGCCATTAGCGAGCATTACCACCCAAGGTTTGCAGGCGACACTTTACCATCAACGGCTGAAGGCTTAGTGGTAGCAATTGCCGATAAGCTTGATACCATTACAGGTATTTATGGTATTGGCCAAGGCCCAACGGGTTCGAAAGATCCGTATGCTCTTCGACGGATGGCATTAGGCCTATTAAGAATCATGGTGGAGGCTGAGCTTAAACTTGATCTTAAAGCGCTTATTAAGCAATCACTCGAGTTGCACGCTTCAGAAGTTGACAGATCGAGTGCAGACGCCATCTACCAATTTATGATGGATCGTTTACGTGCTTATTACAAAGAGCAAAAAGTTAGCTCTAAAGCATTTGAAGCTGTATTGGCAGTACGACCAGAATCACCGTATGATTTTCACCTAAGAGTGGCAGCATTAAATGAATTTACCAACGACAGTGCGTCAGCTAGCCTGATTGAGGCTAATAAACGTATTGCCAACATGCTTAAAGACCATCAAGATTTAGGCACTCAAGTTGATAGTAGTGTGCTGGTTGAGGCTGCAGAAAAAGCATTATTTGAAGCAACAACAGTCGTTGCTAAACAGCTTAACACCAGCCATGATTACACTCAATCAATGAGAGAATTGCTTAGCCTTAAAGAGACGATCGACACTTTTTTTGATGAGGTGATGGTCAATTCTGACGATGAAATACTTAAACGTTCTCGTCTAACATTACTTAACTGGATAAGAGCATTGTTCTTATCAGTAGCAGACGTTTCTTATCTTTCGTAGTGAAGGCTTTAATTCAGCGTGTTAGTCGTGCTCAGGTTGAAGTTAATAATCAAATAACAGGGCAGATCGATCAAGGTTTATTGGTGTTTGTTGGTATTGAAAAATACGATGAATTTGCCGAAGTCGATAAAATGATTAAACGCCTGTTGTCGTATCGCGTGTTTTACGATGCTGACGATAAAATGAATCTATCGGTTACTGACGTTAAAGGAGGTGTTTTACTTGTTTCACAATTTACCTTAGTTGCAGATACCAGTTCTGGAACACGGCCTGGATTTTCCACCGCCAAACCACCCGTCGAGGCCGAAGAACTGTATGACTATTTTGTTCATCAAATACAAAAAGCACATGACACAGTAGCCACAGGTATTTTTGGTGCTGACATGCAGGTATCACTCACCAATGATGGCCCAGTAACCTTTTTATTAGAATGTTAGATTTTATTACCCAAGCTATAGCGGACTATCATCAATATTTTGTCTGGATGGGGATAGTATCTTTTGTTTTTTTTGTTGGTAGCCTTCTATTAACCCCTTTTCTATTAGGTAAGATTCCTCAGGATTATTTCATCCATACCAACCAACACAAAGTTGAAATCGAACACCTTGGTCATTTGATCATTGTCATTATTAGAACATTGATTGGCTTTGTGCTTTTAATTGCTGGCATTATTATGCTGGTAACACCAGGCCAAGGCATTATTTCTATTTTGTTGGGTTTATTCTTAATGGAATTTCCAGGCAAGCGTAAGCTGGAGCTGAAGTTAATTAATCATGAGCCAACATTCAAAGCACTCAATTGGCTAAGAGGTAAAGCCGGTAAGGACCCATTTGATCGATGAAAGAGAGTAGATTGGTTCTTATTATTTTATTGATCACCTTTGTGATTTATAGTGTGTTTTATCTAAGCACACGTGATGTTGAAATCCCTGACAACCAAGCTATGCCTTGGCAAAGCTATGTTAATGATCAAGGCAAAACCGTTGTTTTTGACCTAACCATGGATGAGAGTACATTAGCTGAATCTATGCGCCTATTTGGCACCGAGGTCGAGGCCTCTTTGTTTGAAGACAAAGACCAAAAGAAAACACTAGAAATTTTCTTTTCAAATACCAAAGTAGGAGGTATTTCAGCAAAGGTTATTATCAATTTAGCACTCAATGATCAGCAATTTAATTACTTGAGTGACAACATCAAAGAAACTGAAGTCATGCCGAGCGGTAATAAAAAAACCATCTTTAACCAGGCAGGTGAATCTTCAATGTTTGGCTTAACCATTAGTGCGCTAACCTTTATTCCGAGTGCTAACTTATCAGCCGACACCTTGTTAGGTTTGTTTAAAAAGCCAGCACGTGTTGAGCTGGTTGAGCCCGGTGTTGAGTATTGGTATTATCCTAGTAAAGGTCTACGAATTATTGTGGATGCTGAGCGTAAAGAAATACTAGAATTCTATAATCTTTAAGTGTGGCCATTATGATCAAAATGTACGGCATTAAAAATTGTGACACCATTAAAAAGGCACAGAAGTTTTTAGAGGTGCAAGGTGTTGAATTTGAATTTATTGATTTTCGTCAAAACCCAATTGATGAGCAAACTCTACAAAGCTTTGTTGATGCTTTGGGTTGGGATAAAGTCATTAATAAGCGCTCAACCACGTATCGTAATCTTAGCGATACTGAAAAACAAAACATTACTTTAGCGTTGACGTTAAAAAACCCAACGCTTATCAAACGTCCCGTCTTAGTGACGGGGAGTGATATAAACGTTGGGTTTAATGAAAAACTTTATCTGAGTTTGATTTAGGCCTTATCTTCTTTCTCTGCAATTTCCTTGCGTACCATTGCCATATCAAGCTCTTTGGCTTTATTAAGTACAGCTTCAAGATCTGATTCAGCCATAGCACCTGGTTGAGAGAAAATAGCAATTTGTTCTCTGAAGATCATCAGTGTTGGAATAGAGCGAATTTGGAATCGACCGCCTAACTCTTGCTCATCTTCAGTGTTAATTTTTGCAAATGTCACACCATCAATTTTCTCACTCATTGCTTCATAAGTTGGCGCAAATTGCTTACAAGGGCCACACCATGGCGCCCAAAAATCTAGAATAACAATATCATTGTTCTGAATTGTTTCATCAAAATTATCTTTGTTTAGTTCTAATACTGCCATTTTCTTACCCTTTAAATTTGAAAAAATAAAAGTATATCATATAATCCTGATATATATTAAACAAAGCCAAGCAACTGATAAAATATTTTTATGAAAATATTAGGGGTTGATCCCGGCTCAAGAGTCACAGGCTTTGGTTTAATCGAAGCACAAAAACTCAAATTTAACTATATTGCCAGTGGCTGCATTCGCACCAAAGGCGAGCTGACTGATCGTATCACCACCATCTTTATTGAGATTGATCAACTGATTAAACAGTATCAGCCCGATATTGTGGTGATTGAGCGCGCCTTTATGCGTCCTGATCGCCCCAACCCAGATGCTGCGATTAAGCTAGGTCATGCGCGAGGTGCTATTATTTCTGCCGCAGGGGTGAATGGCATTACTATGGTTGAATACAGTCCTAATCAAATTAAAAAAGCGGTTGTTGGTAAAGGACATGCTACCAAAGATCAAGTTTCTTATATGGTGCAAGAATCTTTAAAACTCAATAAAGCCCCACAAGAAGATGCGGCAGATGCATTAGCAGGCGCAATGTGCCATGCTTATCACAGTTTATAAATTAGGCTTCAACCAAAGTAAACTTTAATATCACCAAATTCAGGTAGTTCTCTTACTACTTCGGTTAACTTGTCCAAGATCTCATCGTAGCTTTTGTCAGAAGATAAGCATGAAAGTGGCAAAAAGAAATCCACATGGATCTTACCATCAAGATAATGCAATTGGATACGTTTGATCTCACCATCACATTGATTGTTAAATAAAGCCTTGTTAAGAATACCAAGTGCTTGGGCACGTTCAGGTAAGTTTTCGCAAGGTGCAGCAGTTTCGTCATCCTCAGGGTCGATATGTACAGTAACGTCGTGCAAGTCTTCTAAACATTCCTTAGCTACACGCTCAACACTTACGCTAATAATATGACCTTCACTCACACTTAAAAATGGGTCTACTTGTACATGTACGTCGGCTGATATGGCTTGGCCGATTTTACGAGTACGTAATGAATGGACATTATTAACCCCACTAATCATGCCAATAGTATGGCGTAGTTGCTCTACTTGTGCAGCGTCAATTGAAGTGTCTACTAACTCTTTAGTGGCGCCAATACCTAACTTCCAGGCAATGTAAATCACCATCAAACCAACCACAATAGCTGCAACTCCGTCGAGGTATAGATAACCATTCAAGCTACCTAAAATACCAATAAACACCACAATCGATGACAATGCGTCAGAGCGATGGTGCCAAGCATTTGCCTTAAGCATTTCTGATTTATAAGTCTTAGCTACTTTGAGTGTGTACCAGTACAAAGCTTCTTTAGAGAAGATTGATAGGGCAGCAACACTTAAAAGTAAAGCACTGTGTGTGAGCTCACTCGGACTACTTAGACGATTAAACGCATCAAAGATGATGCCTGTACCAATAATGGCTAAGATGATTGACAGACCAAGTGTGGCAACAGTTTCAAATCGCTCATGGCCATACGGATGCTCCTCATCTGCTTCATCGGCTGAGTGTTTGGCTGCATACCAAACCACGCCATCAGATAAAAGATCCGAGAATGAATGAATACCATCCGCAATCAAAGCGCCAGAGTTACCGAACATACCTGCCATGACTTTAAAGACAGCTAATAGAAAATCAACAATAGCACCAACTATAGTAACTTTTTGACTGGCCTTTGTACGTATTTCTGAATTCATTAACTGTTAGATAGTTTTTGTTAATTATGACATTTTATGACATCTGGGTATCAATATTTTATTTTTCATTTTTTTAAATTACTAATGCAAATGCAAATGAGAACTGGTATCATTTTGCTTTTATAAAATAATTAATTTAGGAATAAATAAAATGATACAAATGCCAAGCTTTATTATGGGGTTCAGAGAAGG
>DNJI01000111.1 GCA_003489145.1 Gammaproteobacteria bacterium
CTGGTGGCAGGCGCTATATTGGCGATTACTTTATTGCTTCAAGCATTGGGTAGTAATACTAATTATTTTTATTCACCGACTGAAGTAGTAGAAGGCAAGGCCCCAATTGGCAAGAGTTTTCGCTTGGGTGGTTTGGTCGCCAAAGATAGTGTGAAGCGTAAAGATATGACGGTGAATTTCGATGTGACGGATAATAAAAATAAATTTAACATCGAATATACCGGCATCTTGCCAGATTTATTCAGAGAAGGGCAGGGCATCATCACCACTGGTTCTTTAATTAATGGCACGTTTGTAGCGACTGAAGTACTTGCCAAGCATGACGAAAACTACATGCCGCCAGAGGTGGCTGATGCTTTAGAAAAGGCCAAAGAATCTAAAAAATAATTATGAGTAAATTCTTACCGCTGGCTTTATTTATTGTATTAGCTTGGTTTTTATTAGAAGGCTTAGGGAAAGATCCTAAAAAATTACCCTCACCACTCATTGGCAAGGCTTTTCCAAATCTAGAAGTTGAAGATTTTTATACGGGAGAAAAATTTTTTACCAAAGACAGATTAAAAGACAAATTTTCGTTAGTGAATGTTTGGGCATCTTGGTGTGCTACTTGCCATGTAGAGCATAGAATGCTGATCAAAATTGCTAAAACAAATACAGTGCAAATGGTAGGTGTCAACTATAAAGATACAAAAAAAATGAGTAGCTGTGTTGAGATAGATCGAGATCAAACCAATTTTGGTGATTGTTTTTTAAGTATGCGTGGCAATCCATTTGATCTTGTTATCTTTGATGAACAAGGGAAGTTAGGCTTAGAAATGGGCG
Organism: Gammaproteobacteria bacterium; assembly: GCA_003489145.1. GTDB lineage: Bacteria > Pseudomonadota > Gammaproteobacteria > PS1 > Pseudothioglobaceae > Thioglobus_C. The sequence continues at coordinate 823 of DNJI01000111.1, forward strand.
TATATAGAGTTCCTGAAACTTTTTTGGTTAACGATAAAGGGGTGATTGTATTTAAACACCTTGGCGAAGTAACACAAAAACTATGGGATGAAGAAATGTTACCTTTAATTAACCCACTAAAAAAATAAGGTATTGGTAAAAGATAAAGAATACTGTGTTTTTTACTAAAAGCTATTGACAGAGGGGGGTTTTGATGGATAATTCGTTGAAAGCTTTTTAGTTAGAGCTTAGACTTTTTTTAACAGAGAATGATATTTACTACACAGGAGAATAAAAGATGAACAAATCAGATTTAGTATCAGCAATTGCAGAAGCTTCAGGTTTAACTAAGGCAGACGCAGCTCGTGCATTAGACGCAACAACAGGTGCAATCACTGGCGCATTAGCAGGTGGTGACAACGTGGCAATTACAGGCTTTGGTAGCTTCTTAGTGAGAGATCGTGCAGCACGTACAGGTCGTAACCCACAAACAGGTGCAGCGATTCAAATTAAAGCATCTAAAGTGCCAGCATTTAAAGCGGGTAAATTACTTAAAGAATCAGTCAATAAATAATTTACTTGAGTATAATGTGCCCGGTGCTTAGATAGGTATTAGGCATAGTTTTTTTGGGCGATTAGCTCAGTTGGGAGAGCATCGCCCTTACAAGGCGAGGGTCACTGGTTCAAGTCCAGTATCGCCCACCAAAAAAACATTTCGGTCCGGTAGCTCAGCTGGTTAGAGTGCCTGCCTGTCACGCAGGATGTCGAGGGTTCAAATCCCTTCCGGATCGCCATATTATTTGCAAATATTGCAAAACTAAAAAGGTAGCCAATTGGCTACCTTTTTTTATCTTCTGAAAAACACAAGGAACAAAAACAAAAAACGTCCATTAACAAGACCTTCTAAATTTCCAACTTCAAGTTTAAACATATATGATGTGTCTTTAATTCTGTTAGTATGAAATTTTAAACAAATGGAAAAAATCTATGGCAACGTACAAATGTAGCAAATGTGGCATGGCAGTTAATGCAACTTGTGCCAAATGTGACGCCCCTTTAGTGAATGACATGCTTACACTAGATGACGGGACCGAAGTCCAAGTTTCAAAATGTCCCAATGGACATGGAAAGATAAAGTCACCGTTATGTTGTGGACAAGATATGACTTGCACTATTTAATTTCTATAGTAATTTATCGTAAATTCGTCTGAATTTACTTAATCTCTGTTTGTTTATATTCATAATAAAAAGCCATACAAAAATGTAGGGATTTTCGTTTATAATTCTTGTTTTTTATCAGCTAAATGGTTTTAGTGCGAAAGCAAAATACCATCTAAAAATATTATGATGTTGAATTCAATCAAAGAGAAGTCTAAAGGCATATTTACCTATGTGATTGTCGGCTTAATCTCACTTACTTTTATTATCACCGCTCTTTATGGTGTTGACTTTAACAGCTCGGGAGAAACGGTTGCTACCATTAACAGCGAAGAAATCTCAAAAAAGGAGTTTTTGTCAGAGTTCAATCCAAAGAAAAGACAGCTTCAGCAAGAGTTAGCTGAAAAATACACGACTGAGTTTGACAGCATACTTAAACAATCTACACTTGAATCAATGATTAATAGACGTCTTTTAGATCAGCTTGCTAAGGATATGGGCCATGCAACGACGGGCGAAGAATTGCAAGCGTTAATTCAGTCTAATGGTGTTTTTAAAGTGGATGGACAATTTTCACTAGAAAGATATAAGAAGTTGCTGGCGCTTAATGGTTACAGCGATGTAGTGTATGAGACAACCAAATTGGCAGAACTAACGCAAGGTCAAATTAAATACAATTTATTAGATTCTGCTTTTGTAACGCCTTTTGCATTAAAGAATTTACAAGAACTCAACGATCAGCAGCGTGAGTTTAATTACATTCAGTTAAATGCGAATAATTATTCAGACAAAGTAAAGGTAGCCGCTGAGAGTGTGAAAGATTTTTATGATAATCAAAAAGAGTCTTTTTCTGAACCTCAGAAGCTTAAGGTAAATTTTGTTGAATTATCACTCAGTCAAATCGCTAAAGATATTCAAGTTAACGATGACGAGCTATTTAATTTTTACGAAGATGAAAAAGAGCGCTTTACCACTGAAGAAGAGCGGCAAGCTCAGCACATCTTAGTAGAGTCTAAGCAGCAAGCTGAGCAGATCGTTACTCAATTAAACTCAGGTGCTGATTTTGCTAAATTAGCGGCAACACATTCTCAAGACACAGGCTCAAAAGATGCTGGTGGTGATCTTGGGTTCTTTACTTTAGGTGTCATGATGCCTGAATTTGAAGCTAAAGTATTTAGCATGAAGGTGGGCGAAGTAGGTGCGCCGGTGAAAACAGAGTTTGGTTATCATGTCATTAAACTCAACGCAATTCAAGTGGGTGATATCAAGCCATTTGAATCTGTACGTGATGATTTAACTAAACTTTACAAACAAACAAAAGCACAAAAATCACTTTACGATTTAACCGAGCAACTAACCAATTTGGCTTATGAGGCTGGTTTAGAAGAGGTGGCAGATCAAATGAATCTCAAATTAAATACATCTGAATTCTTCACTCAAAACAACACTCAGCATGAGCAGAAGTTTATTGATGCAGCCTTTAGCGATGTAGTGTTTAACAAAGGCGAAAACTCTGAACCGATTGAACTGTCTGGCGATAGGGTGTTGGTGCTTAGGGTTAAAGACAAATTAGCACAACGACAAAAATCATTTAATGAGGTTAAAGGTGAAATTAATACCCACCTAACCACGCTATTGGCAAAAACTTTTATCGATAATATTGCTCAGAAAATTTCAGAGTCATTAATAAAGGGCGACACTGAAGCTGTGCAAGTATTAATGGATAAAAACCAGCTGAAGTGGAACAAAGTTGGCTGGATTAAGCGTGATTCTAGCAAAGCAGACGTCATGATTGTTAATAAAGTATTTGCCTTGACTAAGCCAAGCAATAGCACGACATACAGTGCGCAGAGTTTAAACAAGCGTGAGTCTGTTGTGATTGCATTGTCAAAAGTTAAGACTTCTAATAAAGCACCGAGTAATGCATTAGCACGTACTTTGTTAAATTTTGAATCAGATGAAACTTTTAAGGGTATTTTGACAACGTTAAGGAAAAATGCAGATCTAGAAATTTTTACTGAGCGTTTATAAATTTAGTCAAGCTTAGAATAAAAAAAAGACCTGCAAATTTAGCAGGTCTTTTTTTTGGATAAGTTTTGCTGATTATAAATCAGGGCCCTTATCATAGAAGTTGTAACCAGAATCAATGTAAGTAACTTCACCCGTAATACCCGACGCTAAGTCTGAACACAAGAAGGCTGCAGCATTACCTACTTCTTCTGTGGTGACGTTGCGTTTCAACGCAGATGAATCTGCAGCATAATCTAATAATTTACCAAAATCTTTAATACCACTGGCCGCTAAGGTTTTGATTGGCCCAGCGGACACAGCATTAACGCGAATACCTTTTTCAGGACCCATGGCAGCCGCCATATAGCGAACGTTAGCCTCAAGTGAAGCCTTGGCAACACCCATAACATTGTAGTTAGGGATTGCGCGAATAGCACCTAGGTAACTCACGGTTAGTAGGGCGCCATTATCATTTAGCATTGAGCTTGCACTTTTGGCTAAAGCGGTAAAGCTATAAGAGCTGATGTCGTGTGCAGTGGCAAAGTTTTCACGTGTAGTGGCTTCAACATAATTACCATCCAATGCCTCACGCGGTGCGAAAGCAACAGAATGGACTAAGATATCAAAGTTATCCCAATGTTTTTTAAGTTCTGCAAAGGCATTGTCGATACTCTCGTCAGTACCAACATCACAAGGAATAACAATGTTAGAATTACAAACAACCGCACATTTATCAACGCGTTTTTTTAATTTATCATTTTGGTAAGTGAGTGCGATTTCACAGCCTTGTTTGGCCATTGATTCAGCAATACCCCATGCAATAGATCGATTAGATGCAACACCAACAATTAGTGCTCTTTTTCCTGTTAAAAAACCCATAAGACTCCTTAAGTATTTATAATTGATACGATGTTGAATTATAAACATATAAAGCTTTTAATATGGGCTGTTTTACCTCTATTAGGCGCCTGTACTGAGCCTTGGAATAATCCGTATCCCGATACGCAAAGACTAGACAATACGCTTTACAGTTCTTTTTCTGCACGTCCAAAGCATTTAGACCCAGCACGTTCGTATTCTTCAAACGAGTGGACTTTTATTCAGTCGGTGTATGAGACGCCACTGCAATATCATTATTTAAAACGACCTTACACATTAATACCGGGCGTATTAGAGCAGATGCCAAAAGTGCATTATTACAATAACGCAGGCGATGAAATTGCAGCTAAAGACCGACAATCTGCTGCTTTTTCACGTTATATTTTGCAAATAAAACCGGGGGTAATGTATCAAAATCATCCCGCCTTTGTTGAGAAAAATCTTGCGTTAAGTGACGATGAACTTAGCAGTATTAACCATTTAAGTGATTTTTCTGAAATTGCGACAAGAGAGTTAATCGCCAGTGATTTTGTGCATCAAATCAAGCGTTTGGCTAATCCGAAATTGCATTCTCCGATACTAAGTTTAATGAGCGAGATGATTGTTGGTCTTGATGATTTGAATGTTGAGCTTAAGAAAGTGAAAGGTGTATTAGATTTAACCCAACATCAAATATCAGGTGTTAAGGTGTTAGACAAATATCGTTATTCTATAAAAGTAAATGGCGTACAAGAACAGTTTTTATATTGGCTGGCCATGCCATTTTTTACCGCTGTTCCGCCGGAGGCAGATGTATTTTATGCACAACAAGGCTTAATTGATAAAAATATTGTATTGGACTGGTACCCGATAGGTACAGGGCCTTTTCAACTAACCGTTAATAATCCAAATAAGGAGATGATTCTCCAAAGAAACCTTGATTTTCATGATGAATATTACCCAAGTGTAGGTGAGGATAGCGACAAGGAAAATCGCTTATTGGTTGATAAAAATAATAAATTACCCTTTTTAAACAAAGTACATTTTTTATTAGAAAAAGAAACCGCGCCTTATTGGAATAAATTTTTACAAGGGTATTACGACAAATCAGGTATTTCGAGTGACAACTTTGATCAAGCGATTGAGGTTAAAGCCAAAGGTCAGACTGTTTTAGCCCCGAGAATGAGTAATAAAGACATTCGCTTATTGACCAGCAATAGCACCAGCGTTTATTACACTGCCTTTAATATGCTAGATAAAACAGTGGGTGGCTACACACCATCTACTCAAAAATTAAGACAAGCCATCTCAATAGCCATCAATGAAGAAGAGTATATTTCTATTTTTAGAAATGGTCGCGGTAGTGCGGCACATGGGCCAATCCCTGCCGGTATTTTTGGTGCAGCGCAGGATTACAATCCATTTGTTTATGATGCACTGGATAAGCGTAAAAATATTACTAAAGCTCAAGCTTTAATGGTGCAAGCAGGCTATTCCAATGGCATTAACCCAGTTACCAACAAGCCATTGGTTTTGTATTTTGATACTACTGCCAGTAGTGCAGAAGATCAGCCAAGACTAGATTGGATTAGAAAACAATTTAAAAAACTTGGCATCCAGTTGGTAATTAGATCAAGTAGTTACAATCGACTACAAGATAAAATGAGTAAGGGTCAAACCCAATTATTTGAATTAGGTTGGAATGCGGATTACCCTGATCCAGAAAATTTCTTATTTTTATTGTATGGCAAAAATTCCAAAGTTGAAACAGGTGGAGAGAACGGTGCTAATTATCAAAATGCTAAATACGATAAGTTATTTGAGCAAATGAAAAATATGCCAAATTCCGCTGAGAGGCAAGTAGTCATCGATAAAATGGTGGCTATATTGCGTGAAGATTCGCCTTGGGTTTGGGGCTTTATTCCAAAATCATACGGCCTTTATCACCAATGGTTAACCAATTCAAAACCCCATGCGATGGCAAGAAATACACTCAAATATTTACGCGTTAATCCTCAGTTAAGAGAGGATTTCCGCCAAAAACACAATCAAGTGGTGTGGTGGCCAATGATTATTTTGGCGCTAATATTGTTAGGCGTTATTTACCGCTTTAAACGTGCATTATGACTAAAGTTAAGTATTATTTTCTCTTATCTTTATTGTTGGTGTTATTAGACCAAGTGACAAAATTGCTAGTCTATGGTTATATTAAACCTAATAATTCTATTATTATCAATGACTTTTTTAGTCTAACGCACGTGCACAACTATGGTGCGGCCTTTAGTTTTTTAGCAGACCAATCAGGCTGGCAGCGATACTTATTGTCAGGCATTTCAATGATTGCCAGTATTGCTATCGTGATTTGGATGCGTCGAATAGAGGTGGACCAAGTATTAAAACTCAGCGCTTTATCTATTCTTCTGGCGGGTGCAGTGGGTAATTTGATTGATCGTTTTTTTCTAGGTTTTGTTATTGATTTTATTGACCTTCATTACCAAACATTTTATTGGCCGATATTTAATGTGGCCGATATCTTAATTAGTATAGGTGTTGTGCTGTTGATTTTTTCTGACTTAAAAAAATCATGAGTGATTGTATTGTTATTGGCGGCGGTATTATCGGCATGATGAGTGCGCGCATGTTGACGATTGCTGGTGCAAGGGTTACTTTGCTAGATCAACGAGAATGTGGCAAAGAGTCCTCATGGGCAGGCGGTGGTATTATTAGCCCACTTTACCCTTGGCATTATGATGATTTAACCAACGATTTGAGCTTTGAATCTCAGGCTGTTTATGAGGCATTGTGTGATGATTTACACCGTTCTAGCGGTGTTGACCCTGAGTATCAAAAATCGGGCTTATTGATGATGGATGAGTTTGACACAGCTGAGGCAAAAACATGGATGGAACGCTACCAGATTAACTATCAGAATCATACTGATGGCGCCTTATTTTCATACGTGGCCAGCGTTAGAAACCCACGGTTGCTACAGGCACTAAAGGCAGATATTATTAAAAAAGGCGTTAAAATCGTTGAGCACACACAAGTTGAAAGTCTTATTGCTAAAGAAGATAAAGTGTTGGGTGTACACACCTCAAAAGGTGATTTTTTATCTGATAAAGTGCTTGCTTGTGCCGGTGCTTGGAGTGAGCAATTGTTAAATTTAAAGGATGAGATTTTCCCAATGAAAGGGCAGATGATTGTACTTAAAGCACCAGTCGATGAAATTCCTCATATTATTCTTGATCAGGGTCGTTATATAATTCCCAGAGCTGATGGTAAAATACTGATTGGCTCAACCATGGAAGACGTGGGTTTTAATCGTGATGTTGATTTACCAACCCAACAAAGTCTTCATGAATTTGCTTGGCAACATGTACCCGCACTTAAGAATGCTGAAATTGAACACCACTGGTCAGGTTTTAGGCCGGCCAGTCGCTCAGGCAAGGTGATTGTAGCTAAAGATGAAATTTATCAAAATTTATTTATCAATACTGGGCATTTTCGTAATGGACTTAACATGGCACCAGCCAGCGCTAACAAAATAACACAATTAGTCAATGAATAAAATTACCTTATTATTTATCACCCTATGCTTTAGTGCTGTCACTAATGCCAAATTGGTTAAAGTTTCCAACGAAGGCATCTTATTGGTGGATAACGCCCAACAGTGGTCTTGTGTTGTGGACGACAAATCCCAACTAATGTGGGAAGTCAAAATCGACACTGATGGCTTACAAAGTGCTCAAAACACCTACACTTGGTTTGATGGTGACTCGGGTGTAGATAACGGTGAATACAGCCATAATTGCCAATGGGGAGAGGGTTGTAATACGCAAGCCTTTATTAAAGAATTAAACAAAAGTGATTTATGTCAATCATCAAATTGGCGCTTGCCAACCGAATCTGAACTAATTACATTGTTGGTTTACAATGATGACAACCCTTTAATCAATCTAAATTATTTTCCGAATACACAGTCCAAGCCCTATTGGACTTCAATGAGTCACGACCATAACAACGACGTGGCGGTTGATGTGCCATTTTTTTATGGTGGCACCAAGGGTAGCGATAAATCGTTTGATTCTTATATTCGTGCTGTAAGAGATGTTAAGTAGGGCAATAGATCAAACTTTATTTACGTCTTATTCAGAAGACATTCCGGTTTTTTTAAAGAAAATTTATGCGGCTCGTGGAGTGGCAGAGTCGCAACTTTCTTTAACACTTGCAGAATTACTAAGACCTGATTTTTCTGAATTAGACAAGGCATTATCACTCTTAGAGCAAGCATTAACTGAGCAAAAACGCATTTTAATTATTGGTGATTTTGATGCTGATGGTGCAACAGCCAGTGTAGTGGCAATGAAATCATTAAGAATGATGGGCGCCAAGCAAGTTGATTTTTTAGTGCCAAATCGGTTCGAGCATGGTTATGGCCTTAGCCCAGAAATTGTCAATTTAGCCATTAAAGAAAAACAGCCCGATTTAATCATCACGGTTGATAATGGTATTTCTAGTTTTGACGGTGCTGATCTGGCTAAAGACGCCGGTATTAATGTAATTATTACCGATCACCATCTACCCAGTGATTCAGTGCCAAAAGCAGATGCAATCATCAATCCCAATCTCAAAGATTGTAACTTTCCGAGTAAAAATCTAGCTGGTGTTGGCGTCTGTTTTTATTTGTTTTCATCTCTAAAAAGCCACCTTCAGAAGAATGGTTACTTTGCTAACAACAATATTCCTTTGCCCGATCTTCGCCACGTATTAGACTTGGTTGCATTAGGTACAGTAGCGGATGTGGTTAAGCTTGATCAAAATAATCGTATTTTAATTTCAGAAGGGATTCGACGTATTCGTGCCAAGCAATGTGCACCTGGTATTTTGGCATTACTTGAGATTTCTAAGCGCCAAGCAGAAACTCTGCAAGCTTCTGATTTAGGATTTTCTGTAGCACCAAGGCTCAATGCAGCAGGGCGTCTGAGTGATATTTCCCGTGGTATCAAATGTTTACTCACTGATGATATGAATGATGCAAGACGCTATGCTCAAGAGTTGGAGGCATTTAATCAAAAGCGCAGAATCGAACAAGAACGTATCCAACTTGAAGCAGAGGCTATTGTTAAAGCCCAAGAAGTGAGTGAAAGCAAGTTTGCCCTTAGCTTATTTGACCCGTCTTGGCACGAGGGCATTGTTGGTATTGTCGCAGGTAAACTTAAGGAAATGCATCATTGCCCTTGTGCCGTGTTTGCTAAATCTGGTGATTGCCTTAAAGGCTCTATTCGTTCAATTCCTAGCGTGCATATCAAAGACCTTTTGGACTTAGTGGATCGACAAAATCCAGGCTTGATTTTAAAATTTGGTGGTCATGCAATGGCAGCAGGTTTAAGCATCAAGCCGGAAGATTTTTGGCATTTTAAACGCGCTTTTTCAAAAGCTATTAAACAGCATTTAGACGCAAAAATCCCAACGGTAGAGCTATTGACTGATGGTGAGCCGGAAGCTTTTGATATTTCATTAGATAATGCGCAATTATTGGCTGATTCAGGGCCTTGGGGTCAGGGCTTCGAAGAGCCAATATTTTATGGAAATTTTGAGATAGTTGAGCAAAGAGTCGTAGGCGAAAAGCACCTAAAATGTCGACTCAAATTGATGGGTGATACACGCATTCATGACGCCATTGCTTTTTTTCAAGCACCACTTGATACCAAACAAGTAACAGTTGCTTATAAATTATCAATTAATACTTGGCGAGGTGCGACTAATTTGCAACTGATGGTTGAGCAAATTAGCGCCTCAGAATAAGCCTTGTCAAGGTAAAATACAGCCTTTTATTTTTGATAATTTTGTCATGCCAATAATTACACTTCCAGATGGAACTGAAAAATCTTTTGATCAGCCTCTTAACGTATTTGAAGTAGCTAAGTCGATCGGTTCTGGCCTTGCTAAAGCCACATTGGCAGGTAAAGTTAATGGAGAGTTGGTAGATGCGGCTTATGTGATTGACACGGATAGCAGTGTTTCGATCATTACCGCGAAAGATGAAGAAGGGCTTGAAGTGATTCGCCATTCTACCGCTCACCTTTTGGCGCAAGCCACACAAATGCTTTATCCTGAGGCGCAAGTAACGATTGGCCCGGTGATTGATAATGGTTTTTTCTATGATTTTGCTTATAAAGATGGCTTTTCAGAAAGTGATTTAGCCAAGATTGAAAAAAATATGAATCACTTGGTTAAGCAAAATCTTAAGATCGAGCGCTCTGAAATGTCACGTGATGAAGCGGTGCAATTCTTTAAAGACAAAGGTGAGCACTATAAGGCTGAAATTATTGAGTCTATTCCTGCAGACCAAGCATTGTCTTTGTATCAACAAGGTGATTTTATTGACTTGTGTCGTGGCCCTCACGTACCTTCAACTGCTAAATTAAAAGCCTTTAAATTGATGAAATTAGCCGGCGCATACTGGCGTGGTGATTCTAATAATGAAATGCTACAGCGTGTGTATGGTACGGCTTGGGCGAGCAAAGACGATCTTAAAGATTATCTATATCGCCTAGAAGAGGCAGAAAAGCGTGATCATCGAAAAATTGGTAAAACGCAAGACTTATTTCATATGCAAGAAGAAGCGCCTGGCATGGTGTTTTGGCATGAGAAAGGCTGGACCTTATATCAAATTGTTGAGCAATATATGCGTGGTGTTTTTAGAGACAATGACTACAAAGAGGTGCACACGCCACAGCTAATTGATCGAACACTTTGGGAAAAATCAGGTCATTGGGATAAATTTGGCGATGCCATGTTTACCACTAGCAGTGAAAATCGAGATTATGCGGTGAAGCCAATGAATTGCCCAGCACACATTCAAATTTACAATCAAGGCCTTAAGTCTTATCGGGATTTGCCGTTGCGTTTGGCAGAGTTTGGCTCATGCCATCGTAATGAGCCATCAGGTACTCTCCACGGCATCATGCGCGTGCGCAATTTTGTACAAGATGATGGGCATATTTTTTGTACTGCTGATCAAATTCAAGACGAAGTATCTACTTTTATTGATTTAACTTTTGATGTTTATAAGCATTTTGGTTTTGACAATGTTGACATTAAGCTTTCAACACGCCCTGAAAATCGCGTGGGTTCTGATGAAGTTTGGGATCGTGCAGAAGCCGCTTTAGCAGAAGCGCTAGATGCCAAAGGCATTCAGTGGGATTTACAAGAAGGTGAAGGTGCATTCTACGGCCCTAAAATCGAGTTTGTACTTAAAGATTGCTTAGATCGCGAATGGCAATGCGGCACTTTACAGGTTGATTTTTCAATGCCAGAGCGTCTAGATGCGCAATATATTGCTGAAGACAACACCAAACAAACCCCAGTAATGTTGCACCGTGCGATTGTGGGTTCACTGGAAAGATTTGTCGGTATTTTGATCGAACATTATGAAGGTGCATTCCCATCTTGGTTGGCGCCAATTCAAGCGGTTATTTTGAATATTTCTGAAAAACAGCATGATTTTGTTATCGATGTTAATAAAAAGTTAAAAAAACAAGGACTTAGAGTCATTTCGGACTTGCGTAATGAGAAGATAGGCTTTAAAATACGCGAGCATTCCATGCAACGTTATCCGTATATTTTGGTGGCGGGTGGTAGAGAAATGGAAAACGATGAGATTTCAGTGCGTAAACGTGGCGGTGAAGATTTAGGCTCTATGTCGATAGAAGCGTTTATAAAATTAGTTAAAGAGGAATAATTATTAAAAAACCATATAAAGTAAAAACTCGAATTAATGATAATATTAGAGTTTCAGAAGTTCGATTAATTGATGCTAACGGTGATCAAGCTGGTGTTGTAAGTACAAGTAAAGCAAAAGAGATGGCCAAAGATTCCGGCATGGACTTGGTTGAGGTCTCTCCTAACGCTGAACCGCCTGTTTGCAAAATTATGGATTTCGGTAAGTTCCTATATGAACAAAAAAAGCAGCTGAGTGATCAGAAAAGAAAACAAAAGAAAAACACGGTTAAAACCATTAAATATCGCCCAGGTACCGAAGAAGGTGATTACCAAATTAAATTTAGAAATTTGGTCAAATTTTTAGACAATGGTGATAAAGTTAAAGTTAGTATTTGGTTCCGTGGACGCGAAATGCAACACAGAGAACTAGGCATGGAAATGCTAGACAGAATTGAGAAAGATACAGAAGAATTTGCCAATGTAGAACAAAAGGCAAAGATGGAGGGTCGTCAGCTAGGCATGATGCTGGCACCCAAATCAAAGAAGAAGTAACAAGCTTAGATTATCTGAGTTATTTGGCTTGACGTACTTAGGTGTACTGTCTGCGGTCAAATGCCTTGTTTAATCAAAACTTTTTCACTTCTTTTATAAAGGAATGGTGAAATTTAGATTTCAAACATTTTTTTATTTTTAATAATGCTATTTTTTATAAATAGCAAATATGTCCAAAGGACAAGGAGAAAATTATGCCAAAGATGAAAACCAATCGAGGTGCTGCAAAGCGCTTCAAGAAAACCGCCAGTGGCGGTTACAAGTGTAAACACTCTCACTTGCGTCATATCTTGACTAAAAAGAGTACTTCTAGAAAACGTAGCTTACGTGCACCAGACACTGTTGAAAAGGCAGATGTACCAATGGTTCGTAAAATGTTACCGTACAGTTAAATAGGAGACTAGAAAATGGCAAGAGTATCAAGAGGTGTGCAGGCGCACGCAAGACACAAGAAAATTATAAAGAAAGCTAAAGGTTATTACGGCGCAAGATCAAAAGTCTACCGTGTTGCCAAGCAAGCAGTAATCAAAGCGGGCCAATATGCGTATCGTGACCGTCGTCAAAAACGTCGTCAGTTCCGTAGACTTTGGATTGTTCGTATTAACGCTGAAGCACGTAATAACGGTTTGAGCTACTCAAGAATGATTGATGGCTTAAATAAAGCAGGTATTGAAATCGACCGTAAAGTTTTATCAGATATCGCAATTTTTGATAAACCAGCATTCGCTCAGATTGCAGACCAAGCTAAGGCCGCGATCGCAGCAGCCGCTAAGTAAACCATATAAAAAGGTTGTGGGCTTTCCTATGACCTTTTACCAAATTTAATTCTAAAATGATTAACACGATTCTTGATCAAGCTAAAGCGTCTATTGCCGCAGCAGAAAGCTTAAAAGAGCTTGACGATTTACGAGTCAAGTTTTTAGGTAAAAAAGGTGAATTAACTGCTCTTTTGAAAGGCTTAGGCAAGCTATCAAAGGAAGAGCGACCTAAAATGGGTGAAGCCATTAATCAGGCTAAAGTTAATCTACAGAACCTATTAACTGATAGAAAAAATCATTTAGAAACCTTGGAATTAGAAAAACGTCTTTTGAAAGAAAAGATCGACGTTTCTCTTCCAGGTAGAAATGTTGAGATGGGTGGTTTACACCCAGTCACCATTACTTTAAATCGTATTCAGTCCCTGTTTGCAAAAAATGGCTTTGAAGTAGAAGTTGGCCCTGAGATTGAAGACGATTTTCATAATTTTACTGCGCTTAATATCCCCGAGCATCATCCGGCTCGTGCCATGCACGACACCTTTTACTTTGATGAAAGCACGGTCTTAAGAACGCATACTTCCCCAGTGCAAATTCGCACCATGGAAAACAAAAAACCACCACTACGCATTATTGCACCAGGTCGGGTTTATCGTTGTGATTCTGATATCACACATACACCAATGTTCCACCAAGTCGAAGGCTTAATCGTTGACAAAGACGCCAATTTTGCACAGCTTAAAGGCTTATTAATTGATTTCTTACGTGCTTATTTTGAAAAAGAAGATCTTCAAGTGCGTTTCCGTCCTTCGTATTTCCCGTTTACTGAGCCTTCAGCAGAAGCTGATATCGAATGTGT
>DNJI01000030.1:0-2969 GCA_003489145.1 Gammaproteobacteria bacterium
CCTGAAAAACCAATGGCAATATCACCACCATCCATTGCTTTTAAACGATCACGAATCGCCTCTGCTGCGCTTAAGCCTTCACAAGGCGTTATTGAATGCTCAATACCAGGTAATTTTTTAATAAATCGACCGCCTGAGGCAATAATAAGCGCATCATTTTCAAATAGTCCGACTGGGGTAATGACTGTTCTGTTGTTGTTTTCTAGGCCGGTTACTTCGCTAGCCACATGATGAACATTTAGTCGCTTAAAAAAATTATCCAAAGGCACAACAATGTCTTTCTTACTAGCTATGCCAGATGGCACCCATATCAAACTTGGCATATAAACCAACTCAGCTTTAGGGGAAATCAAGGTAATTTCACATTGTTTATCTTGCTTTCTAATGGTTTTTACCGCGGTTAATCCAGCAAATCCTGAGCCAATAATGGTGATTTTTTTCATACTTATTCCTTTTCTATATTGTGGCAAAAGTGTTCACTATCGGGGTTTTCGACACTACGAGCAATGTTATCAATGAACGCTTGTAGTTCATCAAATTCTAACACAGTTAAGATTTTAGTAACAACATCTGGCGACACTCTCAGCGTACACAGTCTACCATCTTTGAGTTGCACTTCCATACCTGCAGCATTCATCATCAAGCCTTCGTTACTTTGCTCTAACAGCTGTTCGAGTTCGCCTTGCAAAACATCGTATAAATCTTGTAGTTCCTTTAGCACAGTATCACTGGTTTCATCGGCAATTGAAACAATTTCACCTTGAACCGAGCCAAAACCCTCATCATCTGTACATTCAAATACTATTCCCACTTTTGTCAAGTGGTCTTTAAATTTGGCCGAGAGACTGGCATCAAAAAATATATAATCTAGCATAAAATTTTAATCGAATTAATAGGGATATTTTAATGCTTACAGATGACGCTTTAGACACTTTATTTAGAAAGGCCCGAAGTCACAATGGTTGGCTAGATCAAGACGTTTCAGAAAATCAAATTAACCAAATTTACGAGTTAATGAAATTTGGCCCAACGGCAGCTAACACTTGCCCTGCGCGACTTACTTTTGTTCAATCTAGCGACGCCAAAGAAAGACTTAAGCCTCACCTTGACGAAGGCAATGTTGAAAAAGCCATGAGTGCGCCAGCTGTTGCTATTGTTAGCTACGATACAGAATTTTATGAAAAATTGGATTACTTATTCCCGCATACTGATGCCAAGAGTTGGTACGAAGGCAAGCCAGATAAAATCACTGCTGTTGGCTCAATGAATGCAACACTGCAAGGCGCCTACTTTATGATGGCAGCACGTTCAGTTGGGCTGGATTGCGGCCCAATGGGTGGCTTTAACGCAGAAACACTCGATGAGGAGTTTTTTCCTGACGGTAAAACCAAGTCCATTTTTATTTGTGGTATTGGCTATGGCGATGCTGAAAAAATCTTTCCAAGAGGTCCACGCTTAGACTTTGATAAAGCTTGCGAGATTATCTAAATCTTACACCACTTGGCCGGCAGCCCAGCCTGACGACCAAGCCCACTGAAAATTGTAACCACCTAGCCAGCCAGTTACATCAACGGTTTCACCAATAAAGTACAAGCCTGCTTGTGATTTAGCCTCCATACTTCTAGAAGACAATTCATCTGTGTTAACGCCACCGGTACATACTTCTGCTATACGCATGCCTTCAGTACCACTAGGGCGTAATACCCAATTATTCAACGTAGCGCCTAATGCTTTTAAATCACTCTGTTTGATTTGACCTAAAGGCAAGCTCGACAAAGGCCATTCAGTCAAAGTGTCAGCCAAACGAGTAGCCAAACGCTTGGGGAAAAGCTTGGATAAAATGGTTTTTAACTCTGCCTTGCCACGATCTGCCTGCATTTTTAACAGCCAATCACTAGCATCTAAATCCGGCAATAAATCAACACTAACTTCATCACCCTTATACCAATAAGACGAAATCTGCAAAATTGCCGGGCCGCTAATACCTCGATGAGTAATTAACACCCCCTCTCTAAAGCTTTGCCCATTACAACTCACTAAGGCATCAATTGACAAGCCTGATAAATCCTTAAAGTATCTGTCAATATCATTCTGATGAAAAGTAAAAGGCACCAATGCCGGCCTAAAAGAAACTGTTTTAATGCCAAATTGTCTAGCCACTTGTAGACCAAAATCAGTAGCACCCATTTTAGGAATAGAAGGTCCGCCTGTGGCAATCACCAGCGACTCTGATTGATATTTTTGCCCATCTGCAACCACAATATATTGGCCTTTAAAATCAATACTTTCTACCTTTGACTCTACTTTAATACCAACACGCTTACACTGCTCAAGCAACATGTTTAATACCGCTGGCGCCTTGTCATCACAAAATAACTGACCCAATGTTTTCTCATGCCAACCCAACTTGTACTTATCCATCAGTGCAATAAAATCCCACTGGGTATAACGCGCTAGCGCTGATTTACAAAAATGCGAGTTGTGAGAAAGATAAGCTTCGGGATCAATATGCAGGTTGGTGAAATTACAACGACCACCACCTGAGATTAAAATCTTTTTACCGACTTTGTCACTGCTTTCTAAAACTAGCACTTTTCGTCCACGCTTGCTAGCCTCAATAGCGCACATCAGCCCGGCAGCACCAGCGCCAATAATAATAACGTCAGCTTTCATTCGTTAATACATTTCAATAATATAATAAAGCATCGCGCCCTCAGAAGAGCGTGCTGGGCCAACAACTTTGGCTGGATAAAACTTATCATCAGGATTAGCTTGCGCTATGGCAGTTTCTAAATCTGCAACTATTTCAACACTCATAGCCGGTACTCGATCGCGCTTAATACGAGGAATACGCACCACTGCAAATTGTTCTTTGGCAAAGTTTGCCCGAGGATGCGGGTCTAATGAATAACCATTAACCATTAATCAGTCACAATTTTAGAGCCACAGACTTGATTAGCTGGAACGGC
>DNJI01000030.1:3375-3497 GCA_003489145.1 Gammaproteobacteria bacterium
CAACACCACCACCAATCATTTCATTGAAAGCTTTTTCTTCCCAAATTGAGCTCACGGTTCTGCCACCATAATCATGCGCAGGATAAACGTAGGTTTCGTCCGGCAATGTAAATAATCGTGAA
>DNJI01000114.1:0-2885 GCA_003489145.1 Gammaproteobacteria bacterium
GCTCATGTTGAGGCAGATAAAGAAATTAGACACAGAGGTGAAGATATTTATGCGCGTACACTGCGCGTTCAAAAGGAAAAGATTATTGGCACAAAAGTCGTGTTTCCTGATTTAACTTTTAAAGAAAAAATGCCAATATCAATGGGTAATACTCAGATTGAGTTGATGCATATTGGCGCATCGCATTCGCCAGATGATATCCAGCTTTGGCTGCCACAACAAAAGATTCTCATTAGTGGCGACACCGCTTTTAACGAACGCATGCTGCCTATTTTCTCACATACCAATGCTGCTGCATGGATTGAAACTTGGGATAAGATTGAAGCCCTAGAGCCAGCATTGATTATTCCAGGCCATGGCGAGCCAACCGATCTTGCTACTATCACTAAATTTACCAAAGACTATTTGGTCTATATGCGTACAGAAGTTGAAAAAGTAATTGACGACGATGGTGGTTTGTATGAAGCTTACAGTATTGACCAATCAATGTTTAGAAATCGCGGCACCTTTAGAGAGTTACACAAGCAAAATGCCGAGCGTATTTTTAAACAAATGGAATTTGAATAATTCAGATTAATTAAAAGTTAGATTTTTTTTGCCAAACCAAGATTCGATTATTGGCCGGCATTGCATAATCATTCATTAAGGTTAATCCAGCCCGTTGTGCAAGTGTATTAAGTTTTTCAAAATCACGAATGGCGCTTTGCCTATCTCTGTCTTTTAGCCATTGATCAAAATTAGCATTACTTTGGGAAGTGTATTGGGCATTATAGTTAAACGGCCCATACAGAATAAATAAGCCATTTTCACTTAGCGATTTTCCAACCCCTTGAAAGAAATCCACCACCATTTCCCAGCTCATAATATGCGTGGTATTTGCTGAAAAAATCACATCAAATTCCAACGCTGGCCAAGCTTGAGTAACATCCAGATTAATGGCAGGCGGTGTATTGCTAAGCTTGGCCTCATTAATCCAAGCGTTAACACTACTTAAATATTGCACTTGATCACTAGCTTGCCAACTAAGATGCGGCATTTTCTCGGCAAAATAGATGGCGTGTTGCCCAGTGCCGCTACCCACCTCTAACACGGTGTGTTTTTCTAGTAGTAATGGCTTAATAATTTTAAGAATTGGCGCTTGGTTTTGCACGCAAGAACTTGAATGCTGTTTCATAAATTTTGTTCCTTGTATGGATTGTGTTTGTTCACTTGCTCCATGTAGTGCGCAATGTGTTGTTGCTCTTGTTCACAAAAATGCTTAATGGGCTGTTTAAATGCTTCATCTTTAATCCAATGTGCCGATTGCGTAAGGGTTGGTACAAAGCCTCTAGACACCTTGTGTTCCCCTTGTGCGCCAGGCTCAAACACCTCTAAATTATGCTGAATACAGTATTCAATGCCTTGGTAGTAACAAGCTTCAAAATGAAGATAATCAACTTGTTTATTGCAGCCCCAATGTCGACCATAAAGCCGTGTGTCGCTTTTAAACATTAAAGATCCGGCAATGCACTCACCATTAAGATCAGCCAAAAATAACAAGACTTGGTCGGGCATGGTTTTGGCAATTTGTTTAAAAAATCCTAAGTTAAGTGTGGGTGTACCGCTTTTTTCTAAAAAAGTTTGATTGTAAAAATTTGAGAAATTTTGCCAATCGACATCGGTTGCACTGTTGCCATCTAGCTGTCTAATGCTTACGCCAGAATAACTAACCTTTTTGCGCTCTTGACGAATATTTTTTCGCTTTTTTTGCTTCAAATTAGCCAAAAAATCATCAAAACAGCCATAATTTTGATTATGCCAGTGAAATTGACAGTCATTTCTAATGAGAAGTGATTTTTCTTCAAAAAATCCAACTTCATTTTTAGGGAAAAGACAATGAAAACTACTGGCATCAATTTTTTCGCAAATTTTAACAATGGTGTCTAAAAGTGCTGAAAAAACACGTTTTTCATTGTCTTTCTTTGCTAAAAATCGTACACCACTCGCAGGTGTGTAAGGAATAGCTGAAACCAGTTTTGGATAGTAGTTTAGCCCGTATTTTTCGTAAGCATTGTGCCAGACATGATCAAATACAAACTCCCCATAATTATTGTACTTTTCATACAAAATAGCCGCGCCAATTAATTGCTTGTTTTCATAAACCGTAAGATGCCTAGGAATCCATCCAAATTGCTCACCAACACAATGATGTTTTTCTAATGCAGATAAAAATTCATGCTTGCAAAATGGGTTGTTATCGGTGATTAAATTGTTCCATTCTTGCGCATCAATTTCATCAATTGCTTTAACGACTTTAATGTCCATAAATCAACTGATTAAGTTGAGGTAATTTTGATACCGTTGTGTGTGAATCTCACCAGATTCTACTGCCTGTTTGATGGCGCAATTGGGCTCGTTGATGTGAGCACAGTTTCTAAATTTACATTGGCCAATAAAGGGTTTAAATTCTCTAAACCCGCTTAAGATTTCTTTATCTGTGAGATCATCCAGTTGAAATTCACGAATACCAGGAGAATCAATCAAATCACCGCCTGAAGGGATATGGTACAGCGTAGTATTGGTGGTGGTGTGCTTGCCGAGTTTACTCTTGGTAGATATCTCATTTACGCGCAGATTTAGATCAGGAATCAGCTCATTAATGAGTGAGGATTTACCGACGCCAGATTGCCCTAAAAAAATATGAGTTTTGTCATTAAGTAAGGCTTTTAGTTCGGCGATATTGGTTTGGGCTTCCACACTTAAATAATGCACTGAATAGCCTGCCGATTCGTACATAGAAAAATCGTACTTTATTTGATCCATTTTCTGGCTTAATTCAATTTTATTGACCACAATGTTAATCGGTAAATTGGCGTTTTCAGCCACCACCAAATAGCGATCGATTA
>DNJI01000114.1:3270-4565 GCA_003489145.1 Gammaproteobacteria bacterium
TTAGCGGCAATGACTTTTTGTGAACGACGTAAAAGATTGTCACGCTCAAGTAGGGCGGTGACCACGCCTTCATCGTTGCCAATGGTTTGGAAAATAACTTGATCACCGGCAACGGATAACTCAATATTGCGCCGTCCGGTACATTGGTAGAGTTCGCCAGATTCGGCTTCTACTAACAGGCGTTGGCCATAGCGAGTAATCACCAAGCCCGTTTGCGCATTGTCAGTATCAAGCGCTAGATCATCATGATTATCAGCAGCGCGATTAGCCCTAGCAATGCGCTCAGTTTGGATTTTTTCAATGCGCCATTTTTGGCGTCGTGTCAGACTCAATTTAAATTAACTACTCTTTAAACTTATAGTATTGATTATTAAGGTAGTCGACGACTGATCCTTCTTCATCAGGAAACCAGCCAGTGCCCAAATTATTAGCGCAAGCGCTGACTTGGGATCTTAAATCAAAGTGATTTTGAATTTTGCTATTGTCTCTGGTGTACATCCCGCTGTCATGACAACGAACGCATGACTCTTCGTGTAGCTCCCCACCTTCTTCATTAGCAAAGGATGTACCTGCTAGTAAGATGCTGAGCAGTAATATTTTTCTCATGTTTCTCTCCAGTTAATAATTCAAGTATACCTTTTATCTGTCTAATTGAAAGAACTCGCGATTTATATAATACGTCGTGTCCTCAATATCTTGATCATTCCAGTCGAGATTAAAATGCTGACTACAAGTATCAACCCAATGTGTTAATTCAATAATATCATTCGGCTCACTCATGCCCAAACCTTGGTAATACTCTGTGCCATGGCATTTGGCACAGCTTTCCCCATAGAGTAATTTTCCGTCGCTAATGTTAGGCTCAGCCATTAATGAAAAGGGCAGGAATAAAACAAATAATAGCTTACGCATGACGTTTTAACTCTTTGATGCGAATAGAGGCGCTTGGGTGTGAATCATGAAAAGCGGAATAAAGCTTGTCCGGAGTCAAAGTAGCTGCATTGTCGCGGTAGAGCTTAACTAAGCTTGACACTAAATCATCAGCATTGGTGTGTTTGGCAGCAAAGGCATCGGCTTCAAACTCATGCTTGCGCGATAGTGCATTACTAATCGGTGCGATAAAAAAGCTAAATACTGGCATAGTTAAAGTAAACAAAATCAGCGCTGTGTGATATGAAGGGTTACTTACACCTAGTCCATGAAAAAACCAATCGGTAATCGCTTTATCTGGATCCATAATAATGCTACTTTCGTTAATCAAATAACCCAATAGCGCCAAACCTAAAAGTGAGATA
>DNJI01000038.1 GCA_003489145.1 Gammaproteobacteria bacterium
TGTCTCCACCTTTCCAAACTCAACAAGGCTGGAGAGTTATTAAAATCATTGATAAACGCCGTGTGGATAATCACTTGATTGCAGTCAAATCAAAACTCATCCAATCAAAGAAAAATAGCTTCTTTAAAAATTGGGTAAATGAGCTAAGAAAAGGTGCTTATATAGAGATTTTTGATCACAAACTATAAGCGTACTACCCATGTCTAAATCAATTATTATCTTTGGGTTTCATGCCATCCAGGCACAGTTAGATTCTAATCCTGAATGCTTGCTCAAGGTATTAACACTAGATAATCGCAACGATAAACGCCTAAATACGTTAATCACTCAACTTGATCGTTTAGGCATTAATACACAGCAAGCCAACAAACAACAACTCGACAAACTTACCAAAAACCAAACACACCAAGGTATTGCTGCTGAAATATTACTACCCACCCTGCCTAATCTGGATGGCTTAATACATTATGTTGAAAAGCTTAGTAATAGCAGTTTGATATTAATATTAGATTCTATTCAAGACCCAAGAAACTTAGGCGCTTGTTTACGTAGTGCTAATGCTGCTGGTGTGGACTGTGTGGTCATTAATAAAGATGGCTCGGCGCCGATTAATGCATTGGTACACAAAACGTCAGCAGGTGCACTCAACCAACTTAAAATTTTTTCCGTGACCAATTTATCACGCACCATTAAAGCACTAAAAGAACATAATATTTGGGTAGTTGGATTAGATGGTGCAACAGATCAATCAATTTATCAAATTGACCTTACCACACCAACTGCAATTATCATGGGTGCCGAAGGCTCAGGCTTACGCTCGCTGACCAAAAAATCTTGCGACCAATTAGCGATGATCCCAATGCAAGGCAATGTAGAGAGTTTGAATGTTTCTGTTGCTACAGGTATTGCCTTATTTGAAGCTAGCAGACAGCGCAACCTTTAAACTATTGATATTAATTAAACTTAAGCCCTAAAAGCTTGATTTTTTTGGTAAAATTGTCAAGTTTTTAGCAATATCGATGAAACAAGGAATACCTGAGCAAATAAAGCTTTTTAAATTCGCCTCTAGATCATTAATCTTTTCACAAATTTATCAAGTGAAAGATTTTCCTAGAATTAGCGCTTTAGTCAGCAATCAAGACGCACCGGTCAGTGTTGAATTAAGTTTTAGCATTGAGAATAATAGAATTCCTTGTATTGCCGGTAAAATCGAACTGGATGTGGCACTCACCTGCCAACGTTGTTTAAATGAGGTCAGTGTTCATTTACAACCTAAATTTCAGCTTGCTTTTTTGCTAAATGAACAACAAGGTGAAGAGTTAGACTCTAGCTTTGAGACGATTCTAAATGCTGACGAAGAATTTTCGACTATAGAATTTATAACGGATGAAGTGTTAATATCCATCCCGATGATTCCCATGCATAAGCATGAGTGTGCATCGTACAAAGACACAACACCGATAAAAGAGCAAAAGCGTGAAAACCCTTTTGCTATATTAAAACAATTGAAAAACTCAACTAAGGAGTAAAAAAATGGCCGTACAAAAAAGTAGAAAAACCCCTTCAAAAAGAGGTATGCGTCGTTCACACAACGCACTAACTAGTCCAGCGTTATCTGAAGATCAAGAAACAGGTGAAATTCACTTACGTCACCATGTGACTGCTGATGGTTACTACCGTGGCAAAAAGGTCATTAATAAAGTTCAAGACATTCAGGAAGTAGAAGCTTAAGTCCTAATGACGATCAGGGTATCAATTGATGCCTCAGGGGGAGATCATGGGATACCAGTTACTATTACAGCTGGTCTTAAAGCCTTGGGTGCGTTTCAAGACTTACACCTAATTTTTGTAGGTGACGAGTCTGCTATTCAAGCAGAGCTCGCTAAACATTCATCCGCGCAAAAACTATCTAATCGATTTAATATTACTCACGCCAGTGAAGTGATTGCAATGAACGAATCTCCTTCAATCGCACTGCGTAAAAAGAAAGATTCATCAATGCGTGTTGCTATCAATCTAGTCAAAGACGAAACCGTTGACGCCTGTGTTAGTGCTGGCAATACCGGTGCACTAATGGCCATTTCACGCTTTGTATTAAAAACCATTAAAGGTATTGATCGCCCTGCTATTATGGGCCGTATGCCAACCATGACGGGCCATACCCACATGCTAGACCTTGGTGCAAATGTAGATTCTAAACCAGAATCTTTGGTTGAGTTTGCAGTGATGGGCTCTATTGCAGTTGAGCATACTGAAAACATCAACGCACCTAGTGTAGGCTTGCTTAACATTGGTGAAGAAGAGATGAAAGGCAATGACAACATTAAAAAAACAGCAGAACTACTTAAAGCCTCTAATTTAAATTATGTTGGCTTTATTGAAGGTGATGATATTTACAAAGGCACTGTTGATCTAGTGGTTTGCGATGGCTTCGAAGGTAATATTGCACTTAAAGCATCAGAGGGTGTGGCAGCAATGATGGGGCATTATCTAAAGCAGGCATTCACCAAAAATATTTTTACTAAAATTGTTGCTCTGATAGCAACGCCAGTTTTAAAAGATTTCAAATCCAGTTTAGACCCTGGAAAGTATAATGGTGCTAGCTTATTAGGCCTTCGTGGCATCGTGGTTAAAAGCCATGGTGGTGCCAACATCGATTCATTTTTCCAAGCAATTAAAGAAGCCTACCTTGAAGCGCACGCTAAAATCATTGAGAAGATCACCGCTCAGGTATCATTAGAATTAGAAAACCAACAAGGTAAAGGTAATGAGTAAATTTGCAAGAATAATTGGTACAGGTTCTTATTTACCACCTAAAGTAGTGACTAATGACGACTTATCCAAAACCATTGACACTTCTGATGAATGGATTACTAGCAGAACAGGCATTAAAGAAAGACGCATCGTTACCGATGAATCTACCTGTGATTTAGCCGCTATTGCCTCTAATAACGCACTTGAAATGGCAGGTATCGATGCCAGTGAATTAGACCTAATCATCCTTGCCACTACCACGCCAGATAAAATATTCCCAGCAACGGCAACCATGTTGCAAACGGCGATTGGTGCATCGTGTCCTGCTTTTGACCTTCAATCTGTTTGTGCAGGTTTTGTCTTTGCACTGACTACGGCTGAGCAATATATTAAAACCGGCGCAGCTAATAAAGTACTGGTCGTTGGTAGTGAAACCTTATCTCGCATTGTTGATTGGAATGACCGCTCGACGGCCATTCTTTTTGGTGATGGTGCTGGTGCCGTTGTGCTTAGTGGTAGTGAAGAAACCGGTATTCTACATTCAAAACTCTTTAGTGATGGTAATTACTTATCTTCATTACAAGTGAGCAATAACTATATCAATGAAACCGGCTTTATTAAAATGTCGGGCAATGAAGTCTTTAAGATTGCTGTTAGTCGTCTCTCTTCTTTAGCGGAAGAAACGCTTAAGGAATGCAATATGAATTCAGATGAGCTTGATTGGATGGTACCTCATCAAGCTAATATTCGTATTATTTCTGCAGTCGCTAAACGCATTAAAACCCCAATGGACAAAGTCATTGTTACCCTGGAAAAACACGGCAATACTTCAGCGGCTTCTATTCCATTAGCCTTAGATACAGCGGTGCGAGATGGTCGTATTCAAAAAGGTCACACCTTGTTATTTGAGGGTATTGGTGGTGGTTTTAGCTGGGGCAGTGTTTTAGTTAAATTCTAAAACTTTCTTGATTGTAATTGCTCAGTCAAATTATACAATTCATCTGCATCCACACTTAATTTCTCTAACTTTTTAAAAGCCTGTTGATACAGTTGCTGATAGGTTTTTGTTGCCTTATCTAAACCTAATAGCGCAGGATAAGTCGGTTTATTTTTATCAGCATCTGAATGCTGTTTTTTGCCTAATACACCTTCAGGGGTTAGTACATCTAAAACATCATCCTGAACTTGGTAAGCCAGGCCAATATCCTGCGCAAAGCCGTCTAATATCTGCCGATCTTCAGTACGACACTGGCTTGAAACCAAAGCGCCTAATTTAACCGAACAACTGAGTAATGCACCGGTTTTCTTTCGGTGCATGTTTTGTAAAGTTTCAATATCAATGATTTTTGAAACCACAGACAAATCAATTGACTGACCTTCGGCCATCTCAAAGGCTGCATGTGTGAGTGCTTGCAATAAAGCTATTCGCACCTCAGTTGATAAACCATCATCATTGGTTAACACCTCAAAGGCTAAGGCCTGTAAGCCATCACCCGCCAATATAGCCTGAGCCTCGCCAAATTGCTTATGACAAGCAGGTTGATTATGGCGTATATCATCATCATCCATCGCTGGTAAATCATCATGAATCAAAGAGTAAGCATGAATTAATTCCACAGCGCAAGCACTCGAATCGACTAAATCAAGATCTGCACCAAAAGTATTGGCCACAGCATAGGTTAAGATGGGTCGAAAACGCTTGCCGCCAGATAGCACACTATAACGCATGGCTTCGGTCAAGCTGCCTTGGCTCGATAAATATCCGTCTAGGTGTTGATTAACACGTTGAGTGTAGTCTTTAAAACTCATAAAATCGTCTTTAAAGTCAGTCTAACGGTTTTTGAGTTTGATAATCATCATCAGCACTTAACAATGCGATTTTTTGCTCCGCTTTGCTCAGTGCTGATTGGCATTGACGTGTTAACTGTACGCCTTGTTCGAAATACTTCAACGAGTCTTCCAGGCTTAAATCACCAGATTCCATGGTTTTTACAATGCTTTCCAATTCCAGCAAGCCTTTATTAAAATCAAATTTTTTTGTCATATTATCTTTCTCCGCCACCACCGGCTTTATTAAGTATTTTATCCATTAACCATGCTGGTAACAACCTCATTAATATGGCAAACAATTTGGTTGGAAAAGTCACATGATAATGAATCCTTGCTTGCTTGGCGCATAATGCGTGTTGTGCGCATTTTAATACTGCCGTTGCTGGCAAAGTAAAATCAGCTAATTCATCAGATTGCAAACGCTTAATCATTTTTTCATAATTTGATTTGTAATCACTATTGTCCATATCCACATGTTTCATAAATGCCTTATAGGCATTGATTCTAAATTTAGATTCAATGGGTCCTGGCTGAATTAAGGACAACTGCACATTGGTATTCGCCAACTCTAAGCGCAATGTGTTCACCAACCCTTCTATGGCAAATTTAGAGGCATTATAAGGCCCTCTAAAAGGCATTGCTACAAAACCCAATACCGAGCTTAAATAAATAATTCGACCTTCATTCTTTGACTTCATTTTTGGCAAAACCAAATTGGTGAGCTCGTGCCAACCAAATACATTGGTTTGAAATTGCTCTTCTAACGCTTGACGAGAAATATCTTCCAACGCCCCCACTTGCCCATAAGCGCCGTTATGAATCAAACCGTACAAATCATCCGTTTGTTCAAAAACAGCTTTAATTGCTGCATTAATAGACCGAGATGAGGACAAATCTAGCACAAAAGTATCAAAACCTTGTTGTTTGAGTTGCTCTACGTCTTTAATATCTCTGGCGGTAGCAAATACTCGATAACCCTCATGCTTTAAGCCTTGTGCTAAACACAGGCCAATCCCACTAGAGCAGCCCGTAATTAGGACTGATTTCATTGTTGTGCTTTAGTCCAAAATTTAGCCACATCCTCCAACTCAGGGTTGATACTTTGTGAGCGTAGTAATAAGAAGTCATAAGCCATTCTAAATCGTGGATTTTGTAATAAATCATCCACTTTCTTGGGGTGCATTTTTTCTAGTTTTGATTGCATTATCCAAATATCTTTAATTCTAGCAGTGAGCCACTTTGGTAATGAAACTTGCTTAATTTGATTGATAATTACTTCTTCAGAGGCTTGAGTCATTGCCAAATAAAATGAACGCTGTTTTTTCTTAATCATAACAAAGCGCTCATTTTGCGCTTGCCATAAAAAGACAGCAAACAAAAAAGCAGGGGTAACAGGCTTATCTTGTTTAATGCGTGCGGCCG
>DNJI01000088.1 GCA_003489145.1 Gammaproteobacteria bacterium
GGGGTGATTGAAGCCGATACGTTAATGACGCCCAAGCCGATTGGCCGAGGTTATGTACAACTTGCGCCAACGGGTAATCACCCCTGGAGTGGAGTCTCTAAACAGATTTCTGCACATGAATTTCATTACTCCAAGTTAGAAAATATTGATCCAAAAACCCATTATGCCTATGAGGTTTTACGCGGTGTAGGTGTGGATAATAAGCGCGATGGGATACTAACCCACAATTTACTGGCCACTTATTCGCATCTTAGAAATGTTGGCAGTAACCACTGGGTTGAACAATTTGTTAATTTTATTAAAGATATTAAAAAAACAACATGATTACAATTACTAAAAATGCGGCTGAAGAAATCGGTCTATCTACTCAAAATCCAGATGCTCAAGGTATGCTTATTCGTTTTGCAGTTGATCAAACCGATGAAGGTTATCAATACTTAATGGGCTTTGATGAGCGCTCAGATAGCGATATCCATCTAGAATCTAACGGTATTGAGTATGTAGTGGCATATTCACAAAAAGAACTGTTAGAAGGAATGATGGTTGATTTTGATGAGATTGACACTGAAAGTGGTTATGGCTTTATCTTTATGAATCCTAACGATCCAAGCTACGAGCCACCTGAAGAAAGTGAGGCGCCAAGTAAGTCTTAATTTTCACCTTGCTCTTTAACGGTGTTGTTTATAAGAGTGTTAATTTGGACCTAAACAGGCCGATAGTTGTTTACCAACTTCGCTGTGAGTATAGATAGACAATTTTCTAATGTTATCTTCGCCGGCAATATGGATACTTAAATCAGCAGGTGCAATAATACCTTTTCCTAGTTCTGCCCATTCGATCAGTTGAATGTGGCCAGAATCTGAATACTCGCGAATGCCAATATATTCTAATTCTTCAGGGTCGCTTAAGCGATAGCAATCAAAATGGTGAATATTGATAATATCATTTTGATAGCTTTCTACCAAAGAGTAAGTGGGGCTTTTAACACGATCAAAACCAAAACTTTGAATAAAGCCTCGAGCAAGTGTGGTTTTCCCCGCGCCTAAATCACCTTCAAGATAAATCACAATAGCGTGATTTATATTTTGTGTACATTGCGCTAGTTGTTGTGAGAATTGTTGAGTTGCTTTCTCATTGTTCAGAGTTAAATTCAAAATAATATCCACATATAGGCGCTAAAGACACCCACTAAAACAACTCCTTCGAAGCGATTAATAATGTGTTTTTTGCCAAATTTATACGAAACGATGAACAGTAATACAGTCAGCAATAACATGACTGGGTAGTCTCTACTTAAGACGTCTTCTGGTACGTCAGAAGGATGAATCAAGCCTGGAATGGCTAATACAGCAATAGTGTTAAAGAGGTTAGAGCCAATAATATTACCCACCACCATATCAAATTGTTTTTTGAGTACACTGCTAATTGAAACTGCTAATTCTGGCAGGCTGGTGCCAAGCGCCACTACGGTTAAACCAATCACCAAGTCGGAAACTTCAAAAAACTTGGCAATCTCAACACCACCATATACGACTAATCTTGCGCTGGATATGAGTATTACTAAACTAATGAGTAGCATTACCCAAGTTTTACCGGTTTGACTTTTGTCTGTGACATGTTCAAGATCATCAAACTCGTGATGATTTTTATTTTTTGATTCTTTTAGTGTGTAGGCCAAAAATAAAATTAGCATCGACAATAGAATAAGTCCGTCAGTAAGATCAAGACGCCCATCGCTTAACAACAAGCCTGCGCAAAGCGTGGCAACCATTAAGAAAATCCATTCCTTTTTTAAGATATCTCCACGCACCTCAATCGGCACAATAATAGCACTAACACCTAGCACTAAAGCAATGTTAAAGATATTAGAGCCAATGGCATTACCAATACTCAAGCCAGTGTTGCCATCCCATGCAGCCAGTCCAGAGACTAGCATTTCTGGTGCGGAGGTGCCAAAACCAAAAATAACAAGACCAATAATCAAAGGAGATACTTTGAATATATTGGCAATTTTTGCGCCGTTTTCAGTGAATTCGTCGGCACTCCAAATTAAAAGTGCAAAACCTGATAAAAGAGCGATAATTGGTAGTAGAATGTCTGCCATGTTTTATACACTATGTAATTTTTTACCTATTATAAATGGATTAGACCTTAATGAGTGAAACAGAATTTTTAATTGGTCGTAGCGGTTTAAACCTGCAAGATGATTTTTACCCAGATGACATGCCTGAAGAATGGCGATTTGACTATTACTCTACTTTGTTTAAGACGCTCTCTCTATCAATTGATACTGATGAAGATTTAGATCAAATTTTTGAAGAGATAGAAGATACAGAAGAAGAATTTGAATTGGTTTTATCTATTGAGCAAGCACAGTTAACAGACACACAGCAACTGGCAACTTTACTTTCTGAGGTGGCTGACTATCAACAATATTTCACTTTATTTTGTGAACTTGACCAAGCGCCTAAGCCTGAGGTGATGGCCTTATTGAAGGGATACCGAATCTGTTTTCAATCAACCAAAGCACTGACGCTTGATTTAACAGCCGCTGTTGTGGTGGGTAAGCATTTATCATTCAATCAATATCCTGTTTTGTATTCATCCGAGGTGTGGGATGAAAAACAAATGCGTGCTTATCTTGAAGAGGCATCAAGTGTGAATACAAAAACTTTACTCATTTGCAAGTTTGCAGAGAGTGAGGCATTGAACAAGGTTCGTATTATTGCAGAGTTATTAGGATTTTGAATGTTTTACTAACACGGCCGTTTAGCCAGGTTAAGCCGTTAGAGGCTTTGGTCAATGAGCGCGGACATCAAGCACTTTTATTTCCAACTTTAAAAATTGAAGCTTTAAAAAGCTCACCTTTAAAAGAGCGCTACGATGCAGTTATTTTTATTAGCGCTAATGCGGTGGAATATGGCCTAGAGGCCTTAAGCTCTTTGGATCATCGCCATGATAAAATTTTTGCGGTGGGCTCAGCAACAGCAAAAAAACTAAATGATTATGGCTTTAAGGTAGATGCCTTTCCACAAGCCAAAGCCTCTAGTGAGTCGCTATTAGCAATGCCTGAGGTGGGTGAATTATCAGACAAAGACATCTTAATATTTCGAGGAAAAGGCGGCCGAGAAACTTTAAGAGAGGGTTTGGGTAAAAATAACATTGTTGAGTATATTGAAGTATATGAGCGTACTCAATGTAAGGTTGTACCCCTACATCAAACTTCATTAACCCAATTTTTACAAAGTGACCAAGGTGTTATCACGATTACCAGTGTAGAAAGTTTATCAACCTTGATATCAATGGTTGAGCAAATGGATATTAAAGTACTTCAGTCTATTAAGCAATATCCGTTAGTGGTATTGAGCGATCGAATCAAAACTTACGCACAGTCAGTTGGTTTTTATAAGGTTGAAGTTGCACCACAAACCAACGACGAAGGGCTTATGCAAGCCATTGAATTTATTTTATAAAACACTAATACACTTGACAAATGAGTAAAACCTAGTTATTTTGTCAACTATAGCTTATTTTTTGGGGAGAGAAGATGGTTAAGTTAAGCGTGTCAAAGGCGGCACGAATGTTGGGTATTAGTCGTTTTGATATTCAGATGCAAATCAATAGTGGTAAATTACAAACACACGAAGGCTATGTCACAACAGACAGTTTAAGATTGGCCTATCCCAATGCTAATTTAAATTCTGAACAAGATAAGCGCATTCAAAAAATGCAACAAATTAAAGATAATGCTATTTATAAATCAGGCTCTGTTGACACTGCGCATGCAGAAAATGAAAAAGCTTATATTAGCGCGATTGCTGCTTTAAAGTCTAGACTTTATAAAGAGGAAATTAAAAACCAGCATTACGAGCATGTTTTCGCAGAATTAAGCGAAAGACTGATTATTCTTGAGGAGCTTTGCCATTCTGAAAATAAAGAATATTTACACAAAATTCAAGAGTGGGTTGGCAAACAACACTAAAGTAGATTTTTGGCAATCGATAGCGATGGTTCAGTTCGATTCATTGAGTAAAAATGAAAGCTATCAACCCCTTGATCTTTAAGAGTTTGGCATAGGTTAGACACTACTTCTGTGCCGAACGCAGTCAGAGAGTCCAGATCATTTTCATAAAGTTTCAATCTTTCCAAGATCCACTTCGGGATCTCTGCACCACACATATTAGAAAATCTGACCAATTGCGTGTGGTTGGTGATTGGCATAATGCCCGGTGTAATCGGCACATCAATGCCGAGTTTTTGAGCGTCATCTCGAAATCTAAAATACGCATCCGCATTATAAAAGTACTGAGTAATGGCAGCATCTGCACCGGCTTTTATTTTATTGGCGAAGTGCTCAAGATCGGTTTGGATATTTTTGGCTTGTGGGTGCATTTCTGGGTAGGCAGCCACTTCAATGTGAAAATGGTTATTGTACTCAGACTTAATAAATTCAACCAATTCGTTGGCATAACGAAAATCACCAATATCGCGCACACCCGATGGGATGTCGCCTCGTAGAGTAACCAGTCGATTAATATCAGCAGCCTTGTACTGGTCAAGTAGCTCGATAATTTTGGCTTTTTCGGAGCCAATGCAAGATAAATGTGGCGCCGCTGAAACACCATCGTTTGCTTGAATGTCTAATACGGTTTCGAGTGTGGCGTCCTGAGTTGAGCCACCAGCACCAAAAGTTACTGAAAAATACTCCGGGTTAATTGCGCTTAATTCTTGTCGAACTTGCGCTAAAGTTTGTTTGCCTTTATCAGTTCTTGGTGGGAAAAATTCAAAACTTGTTTTCATCGTCCTTTAACGTTGGCTAAAAATAGGCTAATTATAGCTTATTTGAATAATACTGTAGCCTTTCCCTTTTTTTGTCTAAGGCTAGACAATCGGGTAAAATAATCCCATTTACCAAGTTGAGATAAAGACAAAACAATGTCAAAAAGTGATTATATTGAGTTAGAAGGTGTAGTTAAAGAAAAGCTACCGAATACAACATTTACCGTTGAGTTAGAAAATGGCCACAGTGTATTGGCGCATATTTCTGGAAAGATTCGTAAACACTATATTAAGATACTGCCGGGAGACAGAGTCACGGTAGAAATGACACCTTACGATTTAACCAAAGGAAGAATTACCTTTAGACATAAGTAAGATATTGCCGATGTGGTGGAATTGGTAGACACGCCGGATTCAAAATCCGGTTCTTCACGGAGTGACGGTTCGACCCCGTCCATCGGTACCAAATTAATACAATAAAAGAATAATATGGAACAACAAACAGATCTTATCGCAGAAGCAATCAATCTGACTATGTTTGGCATGGGTTTTGTATTCTTATTCTTGACTTTACTAGTGTTTGTAACCAAGTTAATGTCAATTGTTATCCAAAAAATGAACAAGCAGTCGCAAGATGATGATACGCATCATGATGACCATCATTTAAGCTTAAAAGACGAACTAGATGAAGAGACTAAGTTTGTGATTGAACAAGCGATTAAAATGCATAGGGGCGCATAAAGCAATGCTAAATTTTTTAAGAAATATAACAAAAAAACCAGGTAAGGCACAAGGCAAGAAAGTAGAAATTACTGAGCTTGTTTTTAGAGATGCGCATCAGTCATTATTCGCAACCCGTATGCGTATTGATGACATGTTGCCAATTGCAGATAAACTTGATAAGATTGGCTACTGGTCTATGGAGTCATGGGGTGGCGCAACGTTTGATTCTTGTATTCGTTATTTGGGCGAGGATCCTTGGGATAGGATTCGTGAAATTAAAGCAGTGATGCCAAACACGCCTCAGCAAATGTTGTTAAGAGGGCAAAATTTATTAGGTTATCGCCACTATAGTGATGATGTGGTGCGCAAATTTGTTGATCGTTGTGTTGACAACGGCGTGAATGTTTTCCGTATCTTTGATGCAATGAACGACATACGTAATCTAAAAACAGCCACTGATCAAACCATTAAATTAGGTCAGCATGCACAAGGCACAATTTCTTATACCGTGAGTCCGGTGCATAATATGCAAACTTGGATTGACATGGCGAAAGCCATCGAAGACATGGGTGCGCACTCGCTTTGTATTAAAGACATGGCGGGTTTGTTGCAGCCTTATGTTGCCTACGACTTGGTTAAAGAATTAAAAGCAGCGATTGATATTCCAATCCAACTACATGCACACGCTACTACCGGTCTTTCAACGGCTAGTATTATTAAAGCAGTTGAGGCGGGTATTGATCGAGTAGATACAGCGATTGGTTCTATGAGTATGACTTATGGTCATTCTGCGACCAACTCTGTGGTTTCTATCTTGGAAAATAGCCCAAGAAAAACCGGCTTAGATTTAGAAAAACTCGAAGAGATTGACGCTTACTTTAGGCCGATTCGCTGCAAGTATGCGAAATTTGAAGGTTCACTTAAGGGTGTAGATTCACGTATCTTGCTTTCACAAGTACCAGGTGGCATGTTGACCAATATGGAGAGTCAACTGCGCGAGCAAAATGCATCAGACAAGATTGATGAAGTCATGGCTGAGATCCCACGCGTACGTAAAGATTTAGGTTACATCCCATTGGTAACCCCAACCTCGCAAATTGTGGGTACTCAAGCAGTACTCAATGTATTAACGGGCGAACGTTACAAAACTATTACTAAAGAGTCAGCTGGTATCTTAAAAGGCGAATATGGTGCAGCACCAGCGCCCGTTGATCAAGCACTACAAGCCAAGGTATTAGAAGGTAGTGAGCCTATCACTTGTCGCCCAGCTGACAATATCGCGCCTGAGATGCATATTCTTGAGCAAGAATTTGACACTGTTGTGTCTGAAAAAGGCATTACTTTGTCTGACAATAAAATAGATGATTTATTGACTTACGCACTTTTCCCACAAGTGGGTATTTCATTTTTAGAAAATCGTAATAATCCTGATTTCTTTGAGCCAATACCACAAGTGAGCGATACTTGTGCGAAGCCAGACAATGAAGATGGGACTTACACTGTTTCATTCAAAGGCACTTCTTACACTGTTGATGTCTCTGCTGGCGGTAATGTTACCTCAATGAAAGCATCGTCTGACACTACACCAACACCAGCATCATCTACTGAAAAAGAGATTGTTGCAGAGGTACCAACTAGTAGCGGCGAACCAATTGGCGCCCCACTTTCTGGCACCATCTGGAAAGTCATGGTGTCGTTAAATCAAAAAGTGAATGAAGGCGATGTTTTGGTTATTTTAGAAGCCATGAAAATGGAAACCGAAATTAGAGCGGCCCGAGGCGGTGTGGTTACTGATATCAGCGTTAAAGAAGGTGATTCAGTAACGGTAGGGCAAACTTTATTAACACTCGCATAACTTAGCATGGAACATTTAAATTTACTTTGGAGTAATACCGGCTTAAACCAAATGGTGTGGGGTCAAGGCCTTATGCTATTGGTAGGTATGTTACTTTTATACTTAGCCATTGTTAAAAACTTTGAGCCGTTATTATTATTACCGATTGGTTTTGGTGCGATCCTAGCCAATATTCCTGGCGCTGGCATTGCTGAGGGTAGCGGTATCTTGCATGTGTTTTATGTGATTGGTATTGAGTCTGGCGCGTTTCCATTAATTATCTTTATGGGTGTGGGTGCGTTGACTGATTTTGGCCCATTACTCGCTAACCCTAAGACATTACTGCTTGGTGCTGCTGCACAGTTTGGTATTTTTGCGACTTTACTCGGCGCGATCGGTCTCACGGCTGTCGGTGTTTTTGACTTTAGTTTAACTGATGCTGCGGCCATTGGTATTATTGGTGGTGCCGATGGCCCGACCAGTATTTACGTAGCTTCAAAACTTGCCCCTGATTTACTCGGTGCGATTGCGGTAGCTTCGTATTCTTATATGGCGTTAGTACCACTGATTCAGCCGCCGATCATGCGCGCACTGACAACAGAA
>DNJI01000053.1 GCA_003489145.1 Gammaproteobacteria bacterium
TATTGGGCGATTGTAAATTTATATACCGCCAATATTTATTCACTTTTTTCATTTCAATTCATTATAATTGCCACCTGAATATTGATATTTTGTTGGTATTCTTTTCCTCTTTTTTTATAATTAAATACATGGAGATAACTATGAAAACATTAGTACAAGCAGTAGCAATCGCTACCGTAGTTGCAGCAACTTCTGCATCTGCATTTTTCGGCAATAACAACAATGGTTGGGGTGGTAACAACTCTAACTGGGGTCCTTTCAATGGCGGCAACAACATGGGTCCATTCGGCGGTGGTTCTAACATGGGTCCATTTAACGGTGGTTCTAATGCTGGTCCTTTCTCAGGTGGCAACAACTTCGGCCCATTCGGCGGTGGTTCTAACATGGGTCCTATGAATGGCGCTCAAAACTGGGGTCCTTTCAAAGGTGGTAACAACTGGATGAACAACACTGACTTTGGTCTTAAGTTTGACACTAAGAACTCTACTGACACTAACGCTTCTGGCGCTGCTGACGGTTCTGCTTCTGGTACAGGCGATGCAAATGCTTCTGGTACTGCAGACGCTTACGCTAAAGGTGTTGCTGATGCAACAGCTAAAGGCCAAGCAGACGCTTACGCTAAAGGTTATGCAGATGCAATGGCTTCAGCCACGGGAAGCAACGCTCCTGCTGCTGCAAAATAATTAATTTTTAAAATTAGTTAATAAAAAGAGGTGCTTAAGCGCCTCTTTTTTTTCGTCTATTGTTAATATATTATAAAATCATAATATAATTAGTGTATAATACATGCAAAAGCAATTTTTTATTTTGGGGAATATGAAATGAACAACATGACAAAAACAATATTTACAATCACTTTATTAGCTTCTAGCATTGCTAGTGCATCACCATGGATGCCATGGGACAACAACACTAATAATGGTGGCGATAATTTAATTGACTCTTGGATGCCATGGGGCTCTAACTCTAATTCCAACTCAAGTTCTAATTTTAGTCCATTTAACTCGGGATCAAATTGGGGTCCGTTTAATTCAGGCTCTAACTGGGGCCCATTTAACTCGGGATCAAATTTCGGTCCGATGGACGGCATGACTAACTGGGGTCCGATGAATTCAGACGCTGATTGGGGTCCAATGAGTACAGCCAATAACTGGGTAAATGATACTGATATCGGTTTTTATTTAAAAACTAATAATAAAACCGAAAGTACTGGCTATGCAAGAGCAGATGGTAAGTATGTTGGCGAATTACAAAATCGTCTAACTGGTCAAGGTAAAAATTATGCGACAGGTAATGCTGATCAATACTATAAAGGTCAGATTGACAACCGTGGTCAAACAAGAGGCGAGGGTCGTTTTGAAGGTTATGGTAGACAAGGTTACTTAGGTTATGTGCCTACTAATGGTAACTATTTCCCTGCACCCGCTTACTAGTCAAATAAAACACCAAATTAACTGATTTTTAGATTGACTCAAATCTAGATTCCGTTATAATTTCTCTTTTATTCCTCGATAGCTCAGCTGGTAGAGCAATGGACTGTTAATCCATTTGTCGGTGGTTCGAGCCCACCTCGAGGAGCCAATTAAATAAAGGCCTATCCTATGCGATAGGCTTTTTTTATGTCTGATTGAAAACACTGGATTCCCAATGGGCGCCCATTTTTCATAATTTAGCTTGTTACTGTATAATTTAACATCATGATGTTGTCACCTAAAAATCTCCATGCCTATCCCAAATTTTGGCCTCATAAGAAAGGGCTTGTGCCTGCGCCATTGTTGCCGATGTCTCGCAAGGAGATGGATGAGTTGGGCTGGGATTGCTGCGATATTATTATCGTTACCGGGGATGCGTATGTAGATCATCCGAGTTTTGGTATGGCGATTATTGGTCGTCTATTAGAGTCTCAAGGATTTCGTGTGGGAATTATTTCTCAGCCTGATTGGCATTCTGCAGATGATTTTCGTCAGCTAGGAAAGCCTAGTTTATTCTTCGCTGTTGCGTCGGGTAATATGGACTCTATGGTGAATCATTACACGGCTGAGAAAAGACCACGTTCTGATGATGCTTATACTGCTGGCGCTATGTCGGGAAAGCGTCCTGATCGTGCGACGACTGTTTATACTCAGCGTGCTAAGGAGGCCTACAAAGGTATTCCTGTTATTATTGGCGGCATTGAAGCCAGTTTAAGGCGTATTGCACAATATGATCACTGGTCGCAAACCATTCGCCGTTCCATTCTGCCTGACTCCAAGGCAGATTTACTGCTTTTTGGTAATGCTGAGCGGGCTGTTGTTGAGGTTGCGCATCGGGTTGCGGCGGGTGAAGATATTAAGCAAATCACTGATATTCGTGGTACGGCTTATATGCGACAAGGCATTCCTGAAGGCTGGACAGTTTTAGATTCAAGCGAAATTGATGCTGATAAGAGCTTGGTTCATCCACAAACGGACCCTTATGCAGATACATCTGCTAAGGATAAGCAGGGTTGTGGCGATAAGAATAACCAGACCAAGCCTAGTAAAATTGACCCCAATCAGGGGGCGGTTCAGGTTATCGATTTTGATCATCGAACTAAAGGTTTAAAACGAGAAAGTACGGTTATTCGCTTACCTTCTTTTGAACAAGTGGCAAAAGATCGCTATTTATATGCACACACGTCACGTGTCTTTCACCTAGAAACAAATCCGGGCAATGCGAGAGCTCTAGTGCAGCGCCATGGTGAGCGCGATGTTTGGTTAAATCCACCGCCAATTCCCTTGTCAATGGAAGAGTTTGATAGTGTATTTGAATTGCCTTATACGCGTAAGCCGCATCCAGCTTATGGCAAGCTGAAAATTCCTGCCTTTGACATGATTCGTTTTTCAATTAATATTATGCGTGGCTGTTTCGGTGGTTGTACTTTTTGTTCTATTACCGAGCATGAAGGGCGCATTATTCAAAGTCGCTCTGAAGACTCTGTGATTCGTGAAATTGAGACTATCCGCGATACAGATGAAGAATTTAAGGGCAATATTTCTGACCTCGGTGGCCCAACGGCTAACATGTATCGCCTGCAATGTAAGGATCCTAAGATAGAGACTGCTTGTCGTCGCCTTAGCTGTGTCTATCCTGGTATTTGCCCAAATCTGGGGACCGACCATAAGCCACTGACTAAATTGTACCGACGCGCACGCAATCTAAAAGGTGTTAAGCGTATTTTTATTGCCTCAGGTTTGCGTTATGATTTAGCTGTACGGGATCCTGAATACATCAAAGAATTGGTTACCCATCATGTGGGTGGACGTTTAAAAATTGCACCTGAACATACTGAAGAAAATACCTTGTCAAAAATGATGAAGCCAGGTATTGGTTCTTATCATCAATTTAAAAAACTGTTTGATCGTTATTCTAAGCAGGCAGGAAAAGAGCAATATTTAATTCCTTATTTTATTTCCTCTCACCCAGGAACCAGTGATGAAGATATGCTGAGTCTAGCGCTTTGGTTGAAACGTAATGACTTCAAGCCTGATCAAGTGCAGGCCTTTATTCCTACCCCTCTGGCAATAGCCTCTGCCATGTATCACACTGAATTAAATCCACTAAAGAAAATCACTCGACGTTCAGAATCAGTCAAAACCCCTCGCAGTGGACAACAACGAAAATTGCATAAAGCTTTTTTACGCTACCATGATCCTAAAAACTGGGACGTCTTGCGAAAGGCGTTAAAGCGAATGGGGCGCAGTGACTTAATAGGTAATGGAGAGGAGTGTTTGGTGCCTTACTTTAGAGCAAGTAATACACCAAAGTTGCAACATTCACAAAATAATAATAATGACTTTCATCACCGTATTTCTGTAAAAAAGGCAAAAAAGTATAAAAGGAAATAAATAGATATTTTTTTGAATAAATTATCTATAATAACGATCACTCAGCGCTGAGGGGGAGTGAAAGAAGTATCTTGTGTTTTAAAGCACAACCTAGTGTTGAGACTATCTAATGTTGCTGAATCGAGTAACGGATTATAATTATTTTCTTGATTAACCTACTAGAATAAGTATTAGGTTAATTTTCAACGATTAAGTTTACCGGTGCCAATCGTGATCGCGTTTAATTTGGTTAAACCTAATTTCACTTTGGCGAGTTCTTTCCATCATTTGCTGAGATCTTTGTTCGTACCATTCATAAGGTTTAACTCTATCTTCAAAGTTATTATTAGATACTTTACTGACTGGAAAGCTGTGAGTAGAATTTGGAAATGCGTGGAGTGTTGGGCTAATCAATATTACGATTGCTGAGAGAATTATTGATATTATATGTTTCATTTTTATGACGGTATTAACAAGATGCTTTATGAATCAATATACACCTTAAAAAATGAAATGACATGCTTTTTTTAAAGCTAAACACTGCCGAGCCGAGTAACAGCTTGTTTGATATTTTCCATACTGGTGGCAAACGAGAAGCGTACATAGCCTGGCGCACCAAAGGCTGAACCCGGTACTAGGGCAATATTTAGCTCTTCTAAGCAATAGGTAGATAATTCAACATCATCTTTTAAACCAAGACGCTTAATTAAGCCTTCTACTCTTGGGAAGGAATAGAATGCACCTTGCGATCTTGGGCATTCAATACCGTCAATGGCGTTTAGCGCATTAACGATATATTCATGCCTTTCTTCAAAAGCAGACACCATGGTGCCAATAAAGCTTTGATCACCATTTAAGGCTTCTAATGCGGCTGCTTGAGCGATTGAACAAGGGTTAGAGGTTGATTGACCTTGAATCTTTTTCATGGCCTTAATGATAATTTCTGGGCCTGCACCATAACCAATGCGCCAGCCTGTCATCGCATAACCTTTAGAAACACCATTAAGAATGATGGTGCGATCTTTAAGTGAGGTGTCAGCCATGACGATATTAATAAAGGCATCGTCACCCCAACGAATGTGTTCGTAAATATCATCAGTGATAATGAGTACATGAGGGTGTTTTTGAAGTACAGCTGCTAATGCCAATAATTCATCTTTTGTGTAAACCGCACCTGTTGGATTGGAAGGGCTGTTCATCACAAATAATTTAGTATTGTTGGTAATGCTAGCTTCTAATTGCTTGGGCGTGATTTTAAAATCTTGCTCTAAACCGGTTTCAACAACAACTGGTGTGGCATCAGCCAAAATCACCATATCAGGATAACTTACCCAATAAGGGGCTGGAATAATAACTTCGTCGCCTTTATCTAAAACCGCTTGGCAGAGGTTATAAAAGACTTGTTTGCCACCGGATGAAACCATCACTTCGGTATCTGAGTAGTCTAGGTTGTTCTCGCGTTTAAATTTGTCGATAATGGCATTTTTAAGATCTGGCGTACCATCAACGGCAGTGTAGCGCGTTTGCCCGTTTTTAATCGCATCAATGCCTGCTTGTTGGATATTTACTGGCGTATCAAAGTCTGGTTCGCCTGATCCCATGGGTACAATTTGAATGCCTTGTGCTTTAAGCTCATTGGCTTTTGCGGTTACCGCAAGTGTGGCTGAAGGTTTTACTTTTCCAACCCGATCCGAAAGAATTGTCATTGTCTTTTAAATTGTTTAAAATCGAAGGTTTTATGTTAATGAAAAATTACACGTAGTGGGTAAAAAATTTCAACTAGAATCGCAATTTTCTCCATCTGGAGATCAGCCAAAAGCTATTAAGGCTTTAGTGGATGGTGTGAATGCGGGTGAGAAGTTTCAAACGCTACTTGGCGTAACGGGTTCAGGCAAGACATTCACTCTGGCGAATGTGATTAAGCAGACTAAGCGTGCCAGTTTGATTATGGCACCTAATAAGACATTAGCAGCCCAACTGTACAGTGAGATGAAAGAGTTCTTCCCTAATAACGCGGTGGAATATTTTGTCTCTTATTATGATTATTACCAGCCTGAAGCCTATGTGCCGGCGAGTGATACCTATATTGAAAAAGACTCGTCTATTAACGAGCAGATTGAACAAATGCGTTTGTCTGCCACC
>DNJI01000126.1 GCA_003489145.1 Gammaproteobacteria bacterium
ATGGAAGATCAGCTTGGCGTTCAAGTGGACGATGTGTATGATTTTTCATACGCCAAAACCTTAGTTATGTATTGTAATGGCGTTTGGTGTGGTCAAACACCGGCGGCAATTAATGCACTGCTTAAGTATGGCTACCCTGCTGCAAAAATCAAATACTATCGCGGTGGCATGAACGCCTGGAAATCTTTAGGGTTAACAACGGTTAATTTATAAATCTTGAAGACGGTTCAAGATTATTTGAACGGTGGCGCATGTGATATTGCGCCACTTTTGTCTTTAGTGTTGGGAAAATCCAATACTCAGCTTTATGCGCAAAATGATTACGCTTTAGGTGACAAACAACAACAGCAACTCGAAAACTTTATTCAACAACGTGAACAAGGCGTACCCTTTGCCTATCTTAGTGGTAAAAAAGGCTTCTACCATCTTGATTTTAAAGTCACAAAAGACACGCTAATTCCACGCCCAGAGACTGAGTTATTAATCGATATCACGCTTGATTTACTCAATAAAAATCAAAAATACCAAGTATTAGATTTAGGTACCGGTAGCGGTATTATCGCCGTCACTTTAGCCGATATAAATCCGCGTTGGAAAGTTAGTGCAACAGACTTTTCTCAGGCAGCAATTAATGTGGCTAAAATCAATGCAACGACTAACATTAATTTTACTCAGGGCAGTTGGTTTGGGGCTGTGACCGATCAAGCCTTTGATTTAATCGTCTCTAACCCACCCTATATTGAAGAGAGTGACCCCTATCTTGATGATCTTACTCATGAACCACAAACAGCATTAGTATCAGGAAAGGATGGGTTGGACGATATTCGAATTATCATCAAAAATGCACCAAAACACCTGAATAAAAACGGTTATCTATTACTAGAGCATGGCTACAATCAGCAACAGAAAATTGTGAAATTATTAAATAAAGCATTTCACAATATTAAAAATTTTAAAGATTACAATAATAATGACCGCGCAATTCTTGCACAAATAAAATAGATTTATTGCTGCAGTTTAGTCTTAATTTTTAAACTCTTTTTAAGCTTGTCGATATATTTAGAATCCACTTCACAGTATTTATCTTGTTGAGTAAAGAAGTCTTCCTCCACCCAAGTACTTGAAGGCTTAAACACTGGTGCAGTTTTTTTTCCAGTGTAAGTCATGGTATTGTCTGTATAGATTGTAATATTTTTATCAGAATATAAGATTTCTTTGTCAGCATAAACACCAGCTGAAACACTTATAAAAACAACAATCAATATTTTCTGAATAAGTCTCATGCTTTTATTCTACAACAAAATAAAGCTGATCTTTACGAGTATTTTGTTTTTATCCTCCTAGAGGACCGCTGTGCATCGCTCGTACAAGGCAAATATTAACAAATACGATTGCACATAGACACAACTGTGTGATTGTGTGTTTTTTGATATTTAACACAGCACCCTGTTCAGTACCCCTTGACTCGGTTTAGTACCCTCTTGAGGGGCAGGGATGGAAAAGGAAAAGATGTAGCAAAAAAAAGTGAA
Organism: Gammaproteobacteria bacterium; assembly: GCA_003489145.1. GTDB lineage: Bacteria > Pseudomonadota > Gammaproteobacteria > PS1 > Pseudothioglobaceae > Thioglobus_C. Next base: position 1,530 of record DNJI01000126.1, read on the forward strand.
GTCGGTCTGTAAGCCGGGTTCTGTAATAGATAGTCATTCATCTACGCGCATTGTTGCCAAAACGCTTTAGCACTCTACCCGCTACCTTGTGCGAGCCGCACCAATGGTAGCCTATTTGAGCTTGCTCCAAGTGGGGTTTACCTTGCCACGGTTGTCACCAAACGCGCGGTGCGCTCTTACCGCACCTTCTCACCCTTACCTATCGAAATAGGCGGTTTAAATCTCTGCAGCACTTTCCGTTATGTCACCATACCTAGCTGTTAGCTAGCACTTTGCTCTGTGGAGCCCGGACTTTCCTCTGAAAGGTAAACCTTCCAGCGACCATCCGACCAACTTCAAGGGTGATTATACTTTAGTCGAGACGACTTGAATGTTTTGAAAAATACTATGAATATTATGACCTTCACTGTCTACGGCAACGGTTACTGGCATATCTTTAACTTCTAACTCGTAAATAGCTTCCATACCCATATCTTCAAACGCTATTTTTTTTGCTTTTTTGATTGACTTTGAAATAAGATATGCCGCACCACCCACTGCAATTAAATAACTGGCTTTGTGTTTTTTGATACTTTGCGTGGTGGCTTGGCCGCGCTCAGCTTTTCCAATCATGCCTAAAATGCCGGTCTTTTCTAACATCATGTCAGTAAAGCAGTCCATTCGTGTTGCAGTGGTTGGGCCTGCAGGGCCGATCACTTCATCATCTACTGCATCAACTGGGCCAACATAATAAATAAACTTGTTGTCAAAATCCACACCTTTTGGTAAGCCTTCGCCATTATCAAGCATTTGTTTGATGCGCTTATGTGCAGCATCTCTCCCTGTAATAATGGTGCCAGTGAGTAACAAGGTATCACCGATATTCCAATCGCTCATTTGCTCACGTGTTAATGTATTTAAATCAACTTTTTTGTACTTTGAATAATCCATCTCTAAGTCAGGATAAACACTCATATCCACGTCTGGTAACTCAGCCACACCTGAACCATCTATTGAAAAATGCAAATGACGCGTCGCGGCGCAATTTGGAATCATCGCTACCGGTTGTGAGGCGGCATGGGTTGGATAGTCTTTAATCTTTACATCAAGCACTGTGGTTAAACCACCCAAACCCTGTGCGCCAATACCAAGACTATTAATCTTATTAAATAGCTCTAGGCGTAATTTTTCAATATTAGTTGGATTAGATTTTTCACTAATT
>DNJI01000019.1:0-7498 GCA_003489145.1 Gammaproteobacteria bacterium
TTTTCTTATCCATTAACAGGCAATGTAAGCAACGACGTGTATTTACGAAAATATAGGCTAAAAGGCCGTCAACTAGAGTTGAAATACAAAGATAAGTTTGATGCTATTCTTTCGGATGCGCAAAAACTAACAACTGAACTTAAACAAGGGCTTAAGCAGTTGGCTCTATATAAGCAGCAAATTGATGAAAATAGGGCTGGTAAAACTGAAACCGAGTTTGATGCATTTTTAGCAGGCAATAGCAACATTCGTTTTGTCATTATTGAAAACGATGACAACCAATCTTTATTGTTGGACCAAGTTGAGGCATCTATTAATTATCATAAAAATCGCATTAAGTATGACAGTTTAATGGATAGATTATTATTGAATGCTGAGTGATTGAGCCTCGGTCCAATCTCTAACTTCTTTGGTTAGCTCTGCTGCCGATTTACCTTCTACACTAATCGATTTTCCGATCACCATAGTAATCAAACCTGGTTGTTTAACAAAGCTACCCTTAGGCCAAAGTTTGCCAGCATTGTGATAGACTGGTGAAATATCGCAACCGGTTTTTTTGGCAATTGCAACACCACCTTTTTGGTATTCACCCAGTTGACCATAAGGCTGACGTGTACCTTCAGGGAACACCACCACAAAAATTCCTTCAGAAATTCTAGCAGCACCTTGTTTAAGAACTTTTTTGAGTGCTTTAAGTTTTTCACCACGATTAATGATAATAGGTTTTAGCAAAGACAAGCCCCAGCCAAAAATAGGAATCCATTGTAGTTCTTGTTTAAGTACCCAGGTTTGATGCGGGAAGATAGTCTGCAGCGCTAATGTTTCCCAGGTGGATTGATGGTTTGAAATAATCACACAAGCGCTATTAGGAATGTTCTCTTTACCGATAATATTTAGTTTAATATTAAGCGTAATACGCAACCACCATAAGCAAAATAGCGACCATTTTGACAAAATAGCGTAGCGCACTTTAAGCGGTGTAAAGAATAACACCAGTGCAATTGCAACCAGAGCGGATAAAACCAGTGTTGAGCCTAAAAAGTAAATTAACGATCTTAAAAACAGCATTTGTATTAGTGAGTGTAAACGTTATAATTCATAGACTTAAGATTTTAACGATTTTCTATGACGGTTAACACCATTCTTTTTGATTTAGACGGCACCTTGATTGACACAGCGCCTGACCTTGCTTATGCGCTAAATACCTTGTTATTAGAGAATGGTATTGCTGGGAAGCCTTATGAGCAAATTAAGCCCTTAGTTGCTTTTGGTGGCAAAGCATTGATTAAGTTTGGTTTTGATTGTGATGAGTCGCACCCAGAATTCATCAATCGACATCAAAGAATCTTACAAATTTATACGGAAAATATTGACAAATATTCAAAAACTTTTGATGGCATCGATGTATTAATAAATGCTATTAAAGATAAGAATATGTATTGGGGTATTGTCACCAATAAGCCGGAGAATTTAACGCATTTATTGTTAGATAGGCTAGGTTTAAAACCGGATGTTGTCGTCTGTGGTGATACCTTAGCCTATAATAAGCCGCATCCTGCGCCATTGCTTTATGCTTGTGCACAGCTCAGTATTTCACCACAACATTGTTGGTTTATTGGCGATGATAAAAACGATATGCTAGCCGGTAAGAATGCACAGATTAAAACCGTCGCAGTGACTTATGGTTACGGTAAAGTCGAGCAAGACTGGGGTTATGATTATTTAATAGAACAACCATCAGAAATATTGGAGTTAATGAATGGAAATCACTAGTTTATTGGTTGGATTGCTCGTAGGCGCAATCGGTGTTTATTTTTATTTAAACACTAAGTTACAAGCCCTAAAAACCGACAAAATTCACCTTGAAGTTAGTCTTGATAAAGAAATCGAAACACATAAGAGAGAGGTGGATTTAATTAATATTGCCAGAGAGCAAATGAGTAAGGATTTCAAGGCCGTGGCTAGCGATATCTTGGCCAAAGATCGTAACGATTTGAGTATTAAAAACTCTGAATTACTAACCCCTTTGCAGTCACAGCTCAAAGAGTTTAGAGATAAGATCGAAGTTATTACTAACGAGCAAATTAAAGAGCGAGCCACACTTGCAGCGCAAATTGAAAATCTTAAGAAAACCAGCATTGAGGCGCAAGAAACTACACAAAATCTTACCAATGCTTTGACTTATGATAATAAGCAACAAGGCGATTGGGGCGAGATGATTTTAAGTTCTATCTTGTCCAGTTCTGGTCTTCGAGAAGGGCATGAGTTTGATACTCAAAAACAACTTAAAAATGAATCAGGTGAAGCCTTTAAGCCAGATGTGGTATTGCATCTACCGGAAGAAAAAGACATTATTATTGATTCAAAAGTCTCACTCAAAGCTTACAAAGATTACATTGCCAATCAATCAGATACAGCCATGCTTAAGTCGCACGTGGCTTCGGTTGAGGCACATATTAACGGCATTAGTATTAAAGAATATGAAAATCTTGAAGGTGTGTTGACGCTTGATTTTATCTTTGTCTTTATTCCAATTGAATCAGCACTGTTAGTCGCACTCGATCAAAAGCCAGATTTATTCACCACAGCGCTAAAGAAAAACATTGTTTTAGTTTCACCATCCACTTTGATGATGAGCCTTAAAACCGTGCATCATATCTGGCAAACAGAGCGTCAAAATCTAAACTCTGAAGAAATCGCCCGTCAAGCAGGCGCTATGTACGACAAGTTATTTGGCTTTGTTAAATCTATGGACGATATTGAAAAGCACCTTGATAAAGCACAAAAGAGCTATAAAGAAGCACGCAGTAAATTATCAGACGGTAAGGGTAACTTAATCGGTCGTGCTGAAAAACTCAAGACACTCGGCGTGCAAAGCAAAAAGGAACTTAAATAATGAATATTTCAACCGATTACAATATTACTAAGAATGAATTAAAGGATAAAGTCGTTTTGGTGACAGGTGCTAATCGTGGCTTTGGACGTGCGATGACGTTCGATTTAGCCAAAGCAGGTGCGACTGTCATTATGCTTGGTCGTGATTTAGGCTCACTAGAAACCACTTATGATGAAGTGGTTGATGCAGGTTATCAAGAGCCAGTACTTTACCCGCTTGATTTAGAAGGAGCAACACCTGAGCATTATGAGCAACTGCAGGCGAATTTATTAGAGCACTTTGGTCAGCTTGACGGCCTTATTCACAATGCCGGCATTATTGGTACGATGATGCCGATTGAGCAATATGATATTAAGCTATGGTATTCAACAATGCAGATCAATGTCAATGCACCCTTTATGCTCACGCAGTTTTTAATTCCAGTTTTGAATAAATCAGACGATGCTCGTGTACTGTTTTTATCATCCTCAGTAGGACGTGATGCTCGTGCTTATTGGGGTGCGTATGGCGTGAGTAAATTTGCCATTGAAGGGTTGAGCAAAACTCTATCAGAAGAGCTTGAAAAAACCAATATTAAAGTTAATTCACTCGATCCAAAACGTATGCGCACCAAGATGCGACAAATCGCCTACCCAGCAGAAAATACAGAAAAAAACCCATTGCCAGAGACCATGTCACCAGCAATTGTATATTTGATGAGTGAGAGTGCTAAAGCCTTAAATGGCGAGCAATTAACACTAGAAGACTAGCGTTGTAAGTCTGGCGTTAGATGCGGGTGAATGGTTTTTAGAATCGCTTTAAATACTTTTTCACTACCTGCTACTACATTGCCAGTTTCTAGGTATTTATCACGACCTGAAAAATCACCAACATAACCACCAGCTTCTTTAACCAAAAGTACACCGGCAGCAATGTCCCAAATATTGAGCTTGATTTCCCAAAAGCCATCTAGTCGACCAGCAGCTAAGTAAGCCAAATCAAGTGCAGCAGAGCCTGCGCGTCGAATACCAGCTACTTGTGGGTGGATTGCTTTAAACATCGCTAAATAAGCATCTAAGTGCTGTGGCTCTTTAAATGGGAATCCAGTTCCGATTAAAGTATTTTCAAATCCATCGGCACCCGTAATACGAATTCTTTGTTCGTTTAAGTACGCACCTTCACCTTTGGCGGCGGTAAACATCTCTTCTTTAAATGGGTCATAAACTACAGCATGCGTAGGCTCATCGTTTTCATACAATGCTATTGATACAGCGTATTGTGGAAAACCATGTAGATAATTAGTTGTACCATCTAAAGGGTCGAGTATCCAAACAAAGCGTTTATCTTTGCCAACGATTTCACCGTTTTCTTCACCCAAGATAGAATGATCAGGAAAGGCATATTTCAACTCGTCTATAATGGCGTCTTCAGCAGCTTTATCAACTTCTGAGACAAAGTCATTAGCGGCTTTGTTTTCAATCGTTAACAGATCAATCTGATTGTGATATCTAAGAATGATGTCACCGGCTTTTCGGGCGGCTTTAACGGCAATATTAAGCGTAGGATTCATAATTAAATAGACAAATGCAAAAAGACACAAATTATACCTTTGATAACGTGAGAGTGGTCATGGTTAATACTACCGAGCCAGGCAATATTGGTGCAGCTGCACGCGCAATGAAAAATATGAATTTATCAAAGCTGTATTTGGTTAACCCAAAAGGTTATCCATCGGCAGTCGCTACTGCTAGAGCGAGTGGTGCAGATGATGTATTGGCCGGCGCTGTGGTTTGCGAAACGCTCGAAGAAGCGCTACAAGGATCACATTTAGTCATTGGTGCCAGTGCACGTCAGCGTAATATCAAGTGGAAACAAATGGATGTGGTTGGCGCTTGTAGTGAGATTCAAAAAACTACGTCAGTTGACAAGCAAGAAGTGGCCGTGGTATTTGGAACTGAAAATTCAGGCCTAAGTAATGAAGAGCTGGACTTGTGTCAAATACTCATGACCATTCCGGGCAACCCTAATTATTTCTCACTTAATGTCGCCTCGGCTATTCAAGTTTTTGCTTACCAAAACTACGTTTATAACACCACTACAGAATTTGAAAAAAGCACTAATGAAATAGCCAGCAACGTTGAATTAGAAGGCTTTTACGCACATCTTGCTCAAGTACTTGAGCACATTGAGTACTTTGAAGAAAAACGTCCTAAAGAGTTGCTAATGCGCCGCATGCGCCGCTTTTTTGGACGAGCAGAACCTGAAAAAGAAGAAGTGGCAATCTTTCGAGGTATCTTAAGAAACATTAAGCCCTTTCAGAAATAATAAAGCCCGAATAAATCGGGCTTTATTATTGACCTGAGTATGAATTAATTTATTAATTTATTCATACGTTTAACAAATTCGGCAGGGTCTTTGAGTTGTCCGCCTTCTGATAAAACTGCTTGGTCAAATAAAACATTGACTAAGTCTTCATCAACTTTGGTTTTTAGTTTTTTAACCAGTGGGTGTGCTGGGTTGATTTCAAGAATTGGCTTAGTTTCTGGCACATCTTGACCAAGAGATGCCATGATTCTTTCCATGTTGCCACCCATCTCATTTTCATCAGCAACCAGACAAGAAGGAGATTCGCTGAGGCGATTAGAGATCTTAACTTCTTTAACTTGATTATCAAGGATTTTTTGCATAGCTGTTAGTGTCTTTTTAAAACCTTTTGCTGCCTTTTCTTTTTCTTTCTTTTCTTCGACAGAATCAAGATTTTCTAAATCACCCTTGGCGATTGATTTAAGGTTTTTGCCTTCGAACTCGGTAAAGTTGTTTACCATCCACTCATCCACACGATCAGACAAAAGTAGTACTTCAATGTCTTTTTGTTTGAATATTTCTAAATGTGGAGAGCCTTTAGCAGCTGCGTAAGTTTCAGCAGTTACGTAGTAGATGTCTTTTTGATCTTTACCCATACGCTCGATGTAGTCAGCCAGCGACACGCTTTGATCCTCACCTTCAGATTGGGTGGTGGCAAAACGTAAAAGACCAGCAATCTTGTCTTTATTACTAAAGTCTTCAACCACACCTTCTTTCATTACCATGCCGAATTCTTTCCAGAAAGTCGCGTATTTTTCTGGCTTGTTTTTTGCCATTTTTTCCAGTTCTTTAAGAATACGGGAAACTGAAGCTTTACGAATGGTATCAACAACTTTGTTGCCCTGCAGGATTTCACGAGAAACGTTTAATGATAAATCTGCTGTATCAATCACACCTTTAATAAAGCGTAAGTACATTGGCATTAGATTTTCGTTGTCTTCCATGATGAACACACGCTTAGCATAGAGTTTAATACCGCCTTTGCGTTTAGGCTCCCACATGTCAAAGGGTGCTTTAGATGGGATAAATAATAACGAGGTGTAGTCTAAGTTACCCTCAACGCGGTTATGGAGTTGCGTGAGTGGCGCTTCAAAATCATAAGTTAATGATTTGTAAAACTCATCATAATCTTCTTGCTTAAGATCTTTTTTATCTTGCGTCCAAAAGGCGTTAGCTTTATTAACGGTTTCATATTCAATCTCATCAGAGGCTTCTTCAGAGGCTTTAACCATCAAGATTGGTACGGTGATATGATCAGAATATTTAGAAATGATATTACGCAGGCGATAATCATCTAAAAACTCTTTTTCATCATCTTTAATGTGTAGCGTGACTGATGTACCAAAGTCCTCAACGGTAGTGGTTTCTAGTGAATATTCGCCTTTACCTGCAGATGACCAAACAGTACCATCAGTTTTGTCATCACCAGCTTTACGCGTTGTTAATGTGACTTCATCGGCCACAATAAAGGCCGAGTAAAAACCCACACCAAATTGACCAATTAGGTTGGAATCTTCAGCTTGTTTTTCATCTAGACTTTGTAGGAATTTTTTAGTACCTGAGTTAGCAATGGTGCCGATATTTTCCATAACCTCGTCTTGTGTCATACCGATGCCGTTATCACTAATAGTGATGGTTCCCGCATCTTTGTTAACCTGAACATGAATTTGTAACTCTTCTTTTCCTTCCACTAAGGCGTCATTTGAAAGTGATTCAAACTTAAGTTTATCAACAGCATCAGAGGCATTTGAAACCAACTCTCTAAGGAAAATTTCTTTGTTAGAGTACAAAGAATGAATCATTAAATGTAGCAGTTGAGAAACCTCGGTTTGAAAAGCATGTGTTTGTTTTGTCGCCATTTGTTTATTCCTGTTTTGTGCGTAAAATACATTGATATGGGCAAAGTTGCAAAATTCAAGTGAAAACACAAATTACACAATTTATGTTGTATTTGCGTGTTGAACGTCACTATGCACTTAATACCCAGCACGCCTATCAGCGGGACCTAGAACAACTGTTAAGTTTTATAAACCAACAAGGGGTTAATAGCTGGATCGATTTAACCGGTGAGCACCTAAATTTACTGGTGATGAAAATGCGTCATGCCAATAGTAGTGGTCGCACCATTCGTCGGCATTTGTCTTCTATTCGTGGGTTTTTAACCTATCTTGTTAATCAGCGTTATTTGTCGAGCAATTGCGCGCTAGGATTGCAACCACCAAGGCTAGATCAAAACTTACCAAAAATATTGGATTATGG
>DNJI01000019.1:7842-8028 GCA_003489145.1 Gammaproteobacteria bacterium
CAACTAACACTGATGCTCAATCCAAGGTCTAAATCACCATCAGAGCTACGGGATGTGGCTATTATTGAGGTCATATATTCGTGCGGACTTCGTGTATCAGAATTGGTCGGTCTTGATGTTAATGACATGGATGCCGAACAAGGATTTTTGAGTGTGATGGGTAAGGGTGGCAAGATGCGTCATACG
>DNJI01000090.1:0-6869 GCA_003489145.1 Gammaproteobacteria bacterium
CCACCTAGCCAGCGATTAATATCGGTTGCTCGTACACCTGCTGCAATTGAAATCATCAAAGGTTTGTGATCAATATGCGTTTGCAGTTGTTTACAGACAATAGACAATACTTGTGGCTTTACCGCAAACACAATCACATCGCATTGGGCGGCCAGTTCAGTATTGTCCGTAAAAACCTCAAGGTTAAATTCATCAGCACGTAGGGATAATAGTGATTTATCGGTATCGCTCACCTTAATATTTTGCGCGTTAAAGCCGTTATTAACAAGGCCAGAAATTAGTGCATAAGCCATATTGCCTGCACCAATAAAACCGATTGTTGTAGAGTTTTGCATTAAAATATCTCAAACATAATAGGTTGCATATTCTACCTAAATACTACCTCTTAACAATACAAGGATAACAATGAAAAAATTCAACCCTAAGTTAATCATGATTGATGTGGATGGCACTTTAGTCGATAGTGTGCCAGATTTAGCCTATTGCGTTGATGAACTCATGGTTGCCATGGGTAGAGAAAAATGGGGTGAAGCCAAGGTGCGCCATTGGGTCGGTAACGGTGTGCCAAAATTGGTGGAACGTTCACTCACGGGTGAGTTAGAAGGTACGGTAGATAAGGCTGATTTCGATAAGGCATACCCAATCTTTTTAGAGCTCTATGCACAAAACACCTCGGGCCGTTCGTCGTTGTATGACGGTGTTAGGGAGGGCTTAGATTATATGAAGGCGCAGGGTTATACTTTGGGCTGTGTGACTAACAAAGCTGAGCAATTTACCGTGCCACTTTTAAAAGATTTAGGTATTTTTGATGATTTTGGAATTGTCATTTCAGGTGATACTTTAGCCAAGAAAAAGCCAGACCCACTACCATTGCTACACGCCGCTAAGTTTTTCGGTGTTGATCCAAAAGATTCAATGATGTTGGGTGATTCTGTTAGTGATGTTAAGGCTTCACGTGCTGCCGGGTTTGAAATTATCTGCATGTCATATGGCTATAACCACGGTAATGATATTCGCGACACCAATCCTGATCTAGTGATTGACTCAATGGCTGAGCTAAAAGCTTATTTGTAAGTAAAATGTGTCTGTATGGATACATTTGACCAGCAACATATATGGCATCCTTATGCCAAAGTTCCCAATGAAATTTCGACTTTTCTAGTTGAGTCAGCCGATGGCGCATGTCTTAATTTAGAAGGTAATCAGCAAGTTATCGATGGCATGAGTTCTTGGTGGAGTGCGATTCATGGTTACAACCATCCGGCACTTAATAAAGCAGTTCAAACTCAGTTGGGAAAAATGTCACACGTGATGTTTGGTGGGCTCACCCACGAGCCTGCCATTACGCTAGCAAAAACTCTAGTTGAAATTACACCAGAGAACTTAACCAAAGTCTTTTTTACCGACTCAGGCTCAGTATCAGTTGAAGTGGCTTTAAAAATGGCATTGCAATATTGGCACAACAAGGGTCAAGTCGAAAAGCATAAATTTGTCACCATTCGTGGTGGTTATCATGGCGATACTTTTGGTGCTATGAGCGTGTGTGACCCTGATAACGGCATGCATCATTTATTCTCAGGTGTATTACCAAAACACTTTTTTGTTAAAAGCCCATCGATGGTGAGTATGGATGAGGCTCTGCAAGATTTAGAGTCAACCCTCAAGCAAAATGCCAATTCAATTGCTGCAATGATTTTAGAGCCCGTGGTGCAAGGCGCAGGCGGTATGCGCATTTATAACCCGCAGTATTTAACTCAGGCAAAAGCACTATGTGAGCAGTTTGATGTGTTGTTTATTTTGGATGAAATTGCCACTGGTTTTGGCAGAACAGGTGAACTCTTTGCGCTAGAATACGTAGATGTTACACCAGATATTTTGTGTCTGGGTAAAGCGCTGACGGGTGGCTATATGACACTCGCTGCCACACTCACCACAGATGAAATTACCACCACTGTCGGTACGTTAATGCATGGACCAACTTTTATGGCTAATCCTCTAGCTTGTGCAGTGGCAAATGCCAGTATCGAATTATTACTCAATTCTCCATGGCAAGATGACATTGCTCGTATAGAAAAAATATTTCATGCCGAGCTCTCTGGTCTTAGACAGCAGGATAAAGTAGCTGATGTACGCATCTTAGGCGCAATTGCGGTGGTTGAAATGAGAGAAGATATTAGAGTAGAATGGATGCAAAAGCGTTTGATTGAGCTGGGTGTTTGGTTAAGACCTTATGGGAATCTACTCTATACCATGCCGCCATTTATTATCACTGATGACGAGTTATTAACAATTACCAAGGCGATTAAAATCGTTGTAGCAGAATCATGAAAATATTAACTTTATTACTAATACTGTTGGCTTTCTCGGTCCAGGCAGAAGAATATGAAGCTGTCGATGTTGAAGTCAAGGCACAAAAATTAATTGGTGATGCTTATTATGTGCCTGGCATGTCGGGCGCGGCCACAGAGTATGAGGGCTTTATTTCTAATGCGGGTTTTGTAGTAACTAATGAGGGCGTGGTAGTATTTGATGCACTCGGTACACCATCGCTTGCACATGCGATGTTGGGTGAGATTCGTAAGATTACCGATCAACCCATCAAGATTGTAGTGATGAGCCACTATCATGCAGATCATTTATACGGCTTGCAAGTCTTTAAAGATGAAGGCGCACAAGTTTGGGCGCCTAAAGGCACTTGGGATTATCTCGATTCTGAAACTGCAGAAACTTTGCTAGATTCACGACGCACAGCCTTGTTCCCTTGGGTAACGGACGATACTTATTTAGTCAAACCAGACCGTATTATCGACCAAGACATTAAGTTTAGTTTGGGCGGCCATGAGTTTATGATTAACTACTTTGGTAAGGTACATTCTGATGGCGATATGTCATTACTTAGCGTGAAGGATCAAACCCTTTATAGTGGCGATATTATTTTTGAAGGTCGCCTACCATTTGTGGGCGATGCCAATATTATTGATTGGGTTAAAACCCTAGAGCGTATGCAGCACACACAAGTAGATTATTTTGTGCCAGGCCATGGTAGCGCTTCTAATCAACCACAGCAAACCATGGATCTAACTTATCGTTACCTGAAATTCCTACTAGAAAAACTCAGTAAAGCCGTTGAAGATATGGAACAGTTTGAAGAGACTTATGAGGCCATTGACTGGTCAGAATTTGAAAATGAAACAGCCTTTGATATTGCCAATCGAATGAATGCTTATGCGGTGTATTTATTTTTAGAAAAGACTTTGGATTAGTTACTCAATCGGGTCAATATCCAAATACCAACGCACTTTGTTTTTTAGTTTTAAAGTGTCGATGTGCTCGTTAAAGGTAGAAAGCATTTGATGCAGTGCTTTCCTGTCATTCGACTGTAAATAGAGGTTGAAGTAATAATAGTCCGATTTTTTCTCGATAATATTAGCCACCGGCCCCCAAATTTCTACAACATCTATTTGAATGCTTTTTAGCAAGCCAGCTGCTTCACGCAAAAAATCCTCAGCCATTTGTTTGTTTTTAGCGTTGGCACATAATAAAGCTTGGTGTGAGAATGGTGGTAATAAGGCGCTACTGCGTTGTTTAAGTAGCTGACTGGCAAATTGTGTATAGCGTGATGAAAGTACATAATTAAAGATAGGGTGGTCAGGATAGCGCGTTTGAATCACCACTTCACCTTGATCACCACTTCGCCCAGCACGACCCGAAACTTGGATTAATAATTGTGCCAAATGTTCAGTCGCACGAAAATCAAGCGAGAGTAAACCGGCATCAGTGTCCAAAATACCGACCATCGCTAGATTAGAAAAATCATGCCCTTTGGCAAGCATTTGTGTACCAACAATAATGCAAGGCTCGCCAGAGTTAATTTGTTTTAAATGCTCACCAAAGGCTTTTTTGCGACGAGTAGTATCCCTATCAATACGAATAATTGGCGTGTCAGAAAAATGTGAAGATAAGGTTTCTTCTAATCGCTCGGTACCGTAACCCAACACCTCGAGACTGGGTTGCTTGCATTCAGGGCAAGTGTGTTCAGGCATTTTTTCATCACCACAGTGGTGGCACTTAAGCCGGTTGATGTGGCGGTGGTAAATCATGCCTGAATCGCAACGTCCACACTCGGCCTTCCAGCCACACTCTTTGCAGTAATAAACCGGCGCATAACCACGGCGATTAATAAACAGCATTACCTGTTTGCCTTTGGATAGATATTGCTGCATTTTTTCGATTAGCAAAGCAGATAACAGTCCATCAAAATGCTGGCGCATGTCAATCAAACTAACTTTTGGCATTGTTGCACCACCGGCGCGCTGCGTGAGTGTGAGGCGTGTGATTTTTTTATCCAGCACATTTTTTAGCATTTCCAGTGAAGGCGTTGCTGTACCTAATACCAGCGGAATATTGGCTTGTTTAGCGCGGATGAAGCATAAATCTCTAGCGGAATAACGAAAGTTAGATTGTTGTTTGAACGAACCATCGTGCTCTTCATCAATAATAATCAAGCCTAAGTTTGGCATCGGTGCAAAAATTGCACTTCGGGTGCCAAGCACCACACCGGCTTCCCCATTTTTTGCCATAAGGTAGGCATCGAGCTTTTGTGTTTCATTCAGTTGTGAATGAATAGCCACAACCCGAGTTTCTAAACGTGACTCGAAGCGTGTAATCATTTGTGGGGTAAGCCCAATCTCAGGCACCAACACCAATACTTGTTTACCTTGATCTAATGCGGCTTGAGTAATATTAAGATAAACCTCGGTCTTGCCACTACCAGTTACACCATGCAGTAAAAATCCATGATAGCTATTTTGAGCTTTAAGAATTTCATCAATCGCATGGGATTGCTCGTCCGTAATTTTGTAATCTGGTTTTTCAGTGTCTAGAGACAACCCGGTGACTTTTTTAATTTTTGCTTCTTTGCCAAGCCGTAAGTTTTTTGGCAATGCTGCACAAATCACTTCACCAATAGGGTGATGGTAATACTTAGCCGACCAAAACAAAAAATCAAGGATGGTTTGATCTAATATTGGCGTGTCATCTAGCACTTCTTCAACGGTTTTAAGCTTGTCAAAATCGCTCTTGTCTTTATTGCCCAATACGATACCGACTACTTTTTTGCGAACAAAGGGCACTCTCACACGCGTACCAACAGCTACTTCAACATCGCACAGATAGTCAAAGGTTTTGTTTAGCGGTACAGGTATTGCAACTTCAACGATCGCCATTAGAGGGTAAATTTATATGGGTAAAATGATCATTTTATTCTTAAAAAACCCATCATGGTTGTTATTCAAAACCCTATTAATGATGTTTCTATTAATGAGATAAATCTCAAGGATACCTTGCAACAAGTGATCACTGATTTAGATAAGGGTGAGAGTGAGTTATTAATTCGAATTGTGGATAAGCTTGAGATTCAAAATCTCAATAAAATATATCGCAATAAAGACCAAACAACCAATGTTTTGTCTTTTCCATCTGACTTACCTATAGAAATTGATGAGTCGATTTTAGGCGATGTTGTTATTTGTACCGATGTGGTCGCTAATGAAGCCAAAGCACAAAATAAGACTTTCGAGCATCATTTAATTCATATGGCTATTCACGGCACTTTGCATTTGCTTGGTTATGATCATGTTGAAGAGTCTGATGCTAATAAAATGGAAAGTTTAGAAATTGAAATTTTGGAAAAAATCGAAATTGCTAATCCTTACGAGTAATTAGATATTAGTCAGAATGCTCCATGCGCCCTAATCGCTCCATGGCACGTAATTCATCCTTAATATAGTACATTTTTAGTGAACTCCGCTCCCAAGGTGGGATATTGGCTTCTTGTAAGATCTTTTTAAGCGATTGCGAGTGTTTTTTGCCAGGTAACTTGATACGTTGCCCTTCGGTACGATAACGAATTGAAAAATTTGGCAATTTTTTCAATTCAGCATGATAAGGACAGAAATCTTCGTTTTGATTGGCTTTATTGTCAATGAAATACAATTGACCTTGAAATCGTCGGATTTCAAATTGATCCCAGCTGACTAAAGGGTTAGCATCTTCTTTAGCCGATAATAAATCGAGAATTTGTTTCATTACCTTGTCAGAAGGTGCAAGAAATTCTAGGCTTGATAAGTGGTAACGAATGATATTCTTAATTCTTAAGGTGTCAAGTTGAGTGAGTTTTTGAATATTAATTTGATGGTTAAGGTTGATCAGCTGATGCGCTTGAATATCAATTTTTGCTAGAGCTTGAATGAGCTGTAAGGCCTCAGACTGGTGTTTGGCGCTTCGAGTTAAGGTTTTTGCTAAATTTTTGTAGGCTACTTCCAGCTTCGGAATAATGTCTAAGCGTAAGAAATTTCGTCGAAAATTGGTATCAGTATTACTATCATCCTCAACCCATGACAAATGATTATCTTTAGTATATTGAATAATTTCAGATTTTTTAATATTGAGCATTGGGCGATAATGAACACCCTTGCCCAAAGGTTTTGATTTTGGCATGGAAGCTAAACCTGCCACGCCAGCACCACGGAAAAGCTGTAATAAAAGCGTCTCAGCTTGGTCATTCTGATGGTGTGCTGTGCACAATACTTCGTTTTCTTTTAAATCAGATGATAATGAATTATAGCGTTTTTTACGTGCATTTTCTTCTAAGTTAGATTCATTTTCGATGAATATATCAACATTTGAATAAGGAATACTTAGCTTGTTACACAAGTCTTTGCAAAACTCACCCCACTCAACACAGTGTTTTGAGAGGTGATGATTGCAATGAATTGCGCGACAATTATCTGGATAATGTGTGTGCAGATAATGCAGCAGGACAACTGAATCAATGCCGCCACTTAAGGCGACAACAATGTTTTTATCCT
>DNJI01000090.1:7277-10457 GCA_003489145.1 Gammaproteobacteria bacterium
TTGATCTGTGGTCATCTTTCCAACTACCTCTAATTGTTGTTTGAGTGCGTTTTTAAGTAGTCTGCGAGCTTCATCAGGGTCGCGATGAATGCCGCCTAATGGCTCAGCAATAATAACATCAACTAAGTTTTCTTTTTTAAGATGTTTACTGGTGAGTTTGAGTGATTCTGCTGCTATGTTAGCTTTAGCTGCGTCCTTGTACAGAATAGAAGCACAACCTTCTGGCGAGATGACTGAATAGATAGAGTATTCAAACATCATCATGATGTCTGCCACACCAATAGCAAGTGCACCACCAGAACCGCCTTCACCAATCACCACGGAAATAATCGGTGTGGCTAGTGTTGACATCTCGAATAGGTTTTTTGCAATCGCTTCGGATTGGCCACGTTCTTCTGCGCCAATGCCAGGATAAGCACCTGGTGTATCAATAAAGGTAATGACTGGCATTGAGAACTTTTCGGCCATTTTCATTAATCGTAGTGCTTTTCTGTAGCCTTCTGGACGTGGCATGCCAAAGTTATATTTTATTTTTTCTTGTGTTGACCGACCTTTTTGCTGGCCAATAAACATCACACTTTGACCATCTAACTTGGCAATGCCACCGACAATAGCATGATCGTCACCATATGCACGGTCACCATGTAACTCGGTGAATTCGTCAAACACGTCATCAATATAGTCAAGTGTGTAAAGGCGTTGTGGGTGTCTAGCCAATTGAGATACTTGCCAATCACTCAGTGATGAAAATATCTTTTTAGTTAGTGCACCACTTTTGGCTTTTAACGCCTCCATCTCATTAGCAATATCGGCTTTATCTTTAATATTACAAAGCGCTTGAATCTTGCCTTCTAAGTCAGCAATGGGTTGTTCAAAATCAAGGTAATCTAAATTCATATCGCGTTAAAATTCATAGTAATAATATTAGAAATTATAGCAGATGGACATACTCACGCTACTCTCTTTAGCCTTTGCAACTTTTGTATATGCCATCTCGCCTGGACCAGGTTTGTTTGCAGTGCTGGCAACCTCAACTCGCTATGGTGCAGTATCGGCTTTGTGGTTATCAATTGGCCACACGATTGCTGATATGCTTTATGTATCGATTGCTATGTTTGCACTAACAATTTTGGCTCAGACGATTGAGCAAGGCATGGTTTATGTTAAATTTTTTGGTGCAGCTTATCTTTTATATATTGGCTACCAACAATATATTGCTAAAGGTGTAAGTTTTGAAACGAGAAGTGATAAAAAATCTATTATTAAACTTCTAATTGCAGGTTTTGCAGTGGGCGGTACAAACCCAAAGAGTATTATTTATTACTTATCTTTTTTACCGGTTTTTATTGATTTGAATAACTTAACGCTAACAACTGAGATGGAGATATTGGGTGTTGTTGGTCTAACAGTTTTATTTGTACTTAGTCTTGCCAATGTATTAGGCCTAAAGTTACGAGCATATGTAGAAAACCCCAATGTTATTAAACGCGTGAATGAAATAACAGGTGTTACTATGATGTTGGTTGGTGTTTTTGTGGCATTATATTGAGAGCTAACGTTTGATCAATTCTGCTGTTTTTAATTCTAATTATGCAAAAACCTGAAAATTTGAGTAAATTAATTATGTTAATATGGGCTAATGAAACTAATTGAGTCACAAAAATGGATGTAATTTATTGGTTAATTCCAAGTATGATTTTTGTAGGTGTCGTGCTGGTATCTCTATTAATAATGGGGGTTAGGAGCGGTCAGTATGAAGATTTAGAGGGTGAAGGTCAGCGTATTTTGTTTGATGAAGATGATGAAGAATTTAAACCTTAAAAAAAACCTAAATAAGGCTTGACACGCGGTTGTATTTATTGAAAATTCGCACTTAGAACATAGAAGAAAATAAAAGCAATAAAAAGAGGAAGAGAAGATGGCGAAAAGTATTATTGACGGCCTATTTGGGAAATCACCAATCAGCCCATTACAGCAACATATGACTAGCGTACATTCGTGTATTGCAGAACTTAAGGGCTTTATGGTTGCCATCCATGCTCAAGATTGGGATCAGGCTGAACAAATTAAAAGTGAGATCGGCACCAAAGAAGGCGAAGCTGATATTCTTAAAAAGAAATTACGCTTAAGTCTGCCTTCAACCTTTATGATGCCTTTTTCTCGTCGTGACTTGCTTGATTTATTATTAATGCAAGACTCTATTGCTAACATCGCCAAAGATGTTTCAGGCTTAATGATTAATCGTAAGATGACATTGCCTAATGAAATTTTTGATGACATGATCGAGCTAACTGATGTTTGTATCAAAACATCAGCAACAGCGCTTAAGGCGGTTAATGAGTTAGATGAGCTGCTAGAAACAGCTTTTGGTAATCGTGAGCGTAAAGTTGTGAGTTCAATTATTAAGGATATTAATAGACTTGAAAGTAAATCTGACAAAATTCAACACGTCATTCGTGCGAAGTTATTCCCATTAGAGGCAAGCCTACCTCCGGTTGATGTCATGTTTTATTATCGCGCCGTTGAATGGCTAGGTGAGTTGGCAGATGCCGCTCAAAAAGTTGGTTCTCGATTAGAAGTACTGCTCGCCAAGTAAGGAGAACGTATGGAAATTATTGCACAGTATGGCGACGTATTATTGGTTTTGGCTGTTGTATTTGGTTTGTTTATGGCTTGGGGTGTTGGTGCAAACGATGTAGCAAACGCCATGGGTACCTCGGTAGGCTCAGGTGCAATCACCATCAAACAGGCGATCATTATTGCCATTATTTTTGAATTTGCTGGCGCTATTCTTGCGGGTGGCGAAGTAACAGCCACCATCCGTAAAGGTATTCTAGATGCGGCAATCTTTACCGATAGTCCGCATTTGTTAGTATACGGTATGTTAGCATCACTCTTGGCAGCCGGCACTTGGCTAATGATTGCATCAAACTTAGGTTGGCCAGTATCAACCACACACTCAATCGTCGGCGCAATTGTTGGCTTTGGCGCAGTAGGCGTTGGTATTGATGCCGTTGCCTGGGATAAGGTTGGTAATATTGCCATGAGCTGGGTGGTTTCTCCAATCTTGGCGGGTAGTATTGCATTTATGTTGTTTAGAAGTCTTCAAAATCTAATTATTGACACCGACCATCCATTTGACAATGCTAAAAAATATGTGCCGTATTATATGTTTTTAGT
>DNJI01000090.1:10854-12114 GCA_003489145.1 Gammaproteobacteria bacterium
CTTTGACCTGGGCACTAGTTATTTGCTTGCGATTGGTTTTGGTGTACTAGTTGCACTTGTGGGTACCATTATTATTAGACGTATTCAAATTGATCCAAATGAAAATGAAAACTTCCACTATGCTTCAATGGAAAGAATTTTTAGTGTGTTGATGATTATTACTGCTGCTGCCATGGCATTTGCCCATGGATCAAACGACGTGGCGAATGCGATCGGCCCACTGGCTGCCATTTATGGTGTGATTGAAAGTGGTGGTATGATTGGTGCTAAGAGTGTGCTGCCAGTTTGGGTGTTACTCATTGGTGGTGGTGGTATTGTATTTGGTTTGGTGACTTATGGGCATAAAGTGATTGCCACAGTGGGTACAGGTATTACACAGCTAACCCCATCACGTGGCTTTGCAGCAACTTTAGCTGCCGCTGCAACCGTCGTGATTGCTTCAGGCACAGGTTTGCCAGTGTCAACTACGCAAGTATTAGTGGGTGCAGTTTTGGGTGTTGGTCTAGCACGTGGTTTAGCAGCATTAGATACACGTGTGATTAACAAAATTTTTCTATCATGGTTGATTACATTGCCTGCAGGCGCAATCATGTCGATTGTATTTTTCTTTATACTTAAAAGCTTATTTGGAGCGTAAATTATGACTTTAAACGAAATTCAAGCCAAGCTTGAGGCGGGCGTTGAGGGTTCAACAGTAACAATGGAAGGCGATGGTTGTAATTGTTCAACCTTGGTCGTATCGCCTATTTTTGAAGGTATGTCATTATTGGCGAGGCAGAGAATGGTATTGGCATCTGTACGCGAAAATATTGATAGCGGTGAATTACACGCCTTAAGTATTAAGGCCAGAACGCCAGCAGAAAATAGCTAGATACTATTCATTTTCATGTGCAGCATGAACATGTACTTGGTTGTCAAAATCGATTGAAACCGTGATATTAATCGGTCGACAACACACTGAACAGTCTTCAATATAGCTTTGATTAGATTCAGAGCAATCGACGTCTATTTCAATAATTTCGCCACAATAAGGGCAATCTATTGAATGTTGTTGTAGCTCATTCATCAATGTTTCTACTTTTTAAGTCTTGCATAATCGCTTCACGCATTGAGTCTGAGTAATTAATCCAGCCAGTGATCTCATCGCTATGGCGCTTACAGCCTACACAGTAGTTATTTTTATTGTATTTACAAATATCTACGCAAGGACTTTGAATAGGTTGCTTCTCATTCATATGATTTATTATAGTTTGCTAATGT
>DNJI01000121.1:0-3462 GCA_003489145.1 Gammaproteobacteria bacterium
CTTAATTGATGTGTTTGAGAATATTATCAAGCTCATCAGAAGATGAGTAATGAATAATAATTTTACCTTTGTTATTGTTTTGTTTGATTTCAGTTTTTGAATCTAGTGTCTTACTTAGAGATTGCATCAGTGATGTGATGTGCGGATCCACTTCGGTGGATTTTTTAGGTTTTGGATTTAATACACGCTTGACCAGCTCTTCCGTTTGACGAACCGATAAAGAGCGTTGAATAACTTGATTAGCAACATCGAATTGTTTATCTTCTTTAAGTGATAATAATGCACGCGCATGACCCATTTCTATCTTGCCACTTCCTAGCAGATCTTTAACAGACTCATTGAGTTGTAATAAACGAATCAAATTACTCACTGCAGAGCGAGAACGACCCACAACATGTGAAATTTCTTCGTGTGTCATTTTAAAATCTTCAATCAATTTCTGTAGTGCTCTTGCCTCTTCAAGTGGTGTCAATGACTCACGTTGAATGTTTTCAATAAGACCAATCGCTAAGGCGACTTGATCATCAATTTCACGAACAATAGCAGGGACTTCGTCTAAACCTGCAATTTTGGCCGCACGCCAACGCCTTTCACCAGCAATAATTTCGTATTTATCATAAGTGACTTTACGAACAACCAGTGGTTGAATAACACCCTGGGAAGTGATTGAATCAGCAAGCTCATTTAGTGTTTCAGGGTCAATATCGTCTCTAGGCTGAAATTTTCCACGCTGTAGTGCATCAACACTTAATAATTTAAGGTTGTGATCAGAGTTAGATTGATTGTCCGCAGAAGAGACTTGCCCTAGTAATATATCTAATCCACGTCCTAATTTTGAAATTTTTGCCATTTTAATTTATCGATGTTTTTCTAATTACTTCACTTGCTAGTGAGACATATGAAATTGCCCCTTTAGATGATCTGGCGTAGTTAATTGCCGCCTGACCGAAGCTTGGTGCTTCAGCCAATTTTACATTTCTAGGGATGATTGTTTTAAATACTTTGTGTGAAAAATACTGCAACAATTGAATTGACACTTCGTTAGATAAATTATTACGTGTATCAAACATAGTGCGAACGATGCCAGTAATATCTAAGTCAGGATTAGTAGTGGCTTGAATTTTTTCAATGGTTTGTATTAGCGCAGTCAAACCTTCTAACGCATAGTATTCACATTGCATTGGGATGATAATACCATTAGATGCGGTAAAGGCATTGATCGTAAGCATGTTAAGTGAAGGCGGGCAATCGATTACCACGTAATCGTATTTATCCTCTACTTTGGCAATGGCTTGTTTTAATTTGTATTCAGATTTTTCACGCTGAAGTAGAGCGATTTCTGCTGCAATTAAATCGGTGTTAGAGGGTAGTATATCAATCTCAACGCCAGGGGCATGCACCGTTGCTTCACCAATACTACATTCATCTAACAGCAGTTCACAAACTGAATTTTCTAAACTGTATTTATCAACACCACAGCCCATTGTGGCATTGCCCTGAGGGTCGATATCAATCAGTAACACACGTTTTTTAATGGCTTTTAAAGCGGCACTCAAATTAACAGCAGTGGTGGTTTTACCCACACCACCTTTTTGATTCGCAACTGAAAGAACAACAGCCATCAATTATTTACCCAAAACTGTCAATGCTTTAAGTAGATTAGTCGCTTCGTGCACAAAGTAATCTTTTTTAAGTTTCTTAATGACTTTTTTATCTTCTTCAGATTTTTTATCTTCTTGCGCGGTGATAATTTCTTCATCAGATAATTGAGAAGGATCTTCAACTTCCAGGTGGCCGTCTAAATCACTTTCTTTGGTATCACCAAGTACGCTGTCTTCTTTTTCATTCTCAAGACTGATATTTTTTAAAGCAATGTCTGGCTCAATGCCTTTGGCTTGAATAGAGCGACCTGATGGTGTGTAATAACGCGCTGTGGTAACTTTTAGGCCGTAACCACCATCGAGCTCAATAATAGTTTGAACCGAGCCCTTGCCAAAAGAAGTGCTGCCCATAATAATGGCGCGCTTATGGTCTTGTAATGCACCAGCAACAATTTCCGAAGCCGAAGCCGAACCTTCGTTAATTAGCACGACAATTGGAGAGCCAAGCATTATGTCACCAGGCTCGGTTTTGAATTTCAGGTTCGAGCTTGGGATACGACCTTCGGTATAAACCACCAGGCCTTTTTTATCAATAAATAAGTTGGCTATATCAACTGCACCCTCTAACACGCCACCAGGGTTGTTTCTCATGTCAAGAACCAATGATTCTAAATAACCATCATTTTTCTTAACCAATTTATCCAGTGTTTCTTTTAATAAATTAGCGCTCGGATTTTGAAAGCTAGAAATACGAATATAGCCAATGTCTTTTTCTAACAAATAACCTTTAACCGAAGTAATGGTAATAATTTCACGTGTAATTTCAACCACAAAAGGTTTTTTATTTTTACGAACAATGGTTACTTGGATATCAGTACCCGGCTCACCTCGCATTAATTCAACACCGTCTTCTAGTGTCATGTCACGTACAGGCTTATCGCCAATTTTTACAATTAAATCACCTGCTTGAATGCCTGCTCGATAAGCAGGTGTGTCGTCAATAGGGGAGATGACTTGGATGGCGTCGTCCTTCATACCAATCACAATACCCAATCCGCCAAATTTTCCTGAAGCACTTTCAAGTAGATTTTTTTGTTCTTTAGGTTTTAGATAATTAGAATGAGGATCTAACCCTGTCACCATGCCTTTGATTGCATCTTCGAACAATTCTTTATTAGTGACTTCATCAACATACAGTTGTTTGATGTTACTAAAAACTTTAGTAAATGATTCTAAATCTTCAAAGAAAGCCTCTAATCTTTGCTTCTCAGCTTCGGTTTGGGCATAGGCTGGAGTAGTGGCAAAAAAGGCGCAAAAAGATAATAAAAATAATGAATGCTTAAATAATTTAAAGAAAGTCATAATATAATTGTTTGCTTATAAGAAGTTTAAATATAATACTGTGAAATAGCCACAGGTTATTTCGGATTTTACTTGGTTTTATTTTTAGATTATGGAGAAAAAATGAAAAGATTGAATGTCATTTTATTGACGTTAAGCGTATTACTATCCCCAGTAGTGCTTGCAAATGAAGAAGGTACTGCTGTAGAAGCACCACAAACAACAACAGAAGGGCCTGTTCAAGTAATTCAATCAACCATCGTTAAACTTAACCAATTAACCACTGCAGCAAATTATTCGCCGCAAATGGTGAAATTTTTAGTTGATTCAGAAATTGCTCCATTATTTGATTTTGATTATATTGCCGATGAAGTGTTATTGGTTTCTAAAGTTAGTTTAAGTGAAGACGAAGTAAAGTTTTTCTCAAATAGATTAAAACAAAATATCATTACTACTTTATTATCAAGACTAGCCCAAAGTCGTTCAAGCTCTTTTAATTTTATTTCTGCAAGACCAGTAA
>DNJI01000121.1:3858-4305 GCA_003489145.1 Gammaproteobacteria bacterium
CTTGATTTATCGTTTCATAAGAGTCAATCTACTAGCAAGTGGCAAATTTTTGATATTGCACTTAACCATGACAGCTTAATTAATTATTACCAAAGAATGGTAGTAATTAAGGCAAGAAGATATGGCGTTTATGGCATGCTAGGTAGAATTTAATTAACACAGGGAGATAGGGAATTAACAATGAGTGAAATGAATTTATTAGAAAAAGAAGAAGATATTGAGAAGGCGACCAAAGCTTTAAAAGCGATGGCACACCCATTGCGCTTAAAGATTTTATGCGCACTTAAAAATGATGAACTGCCAGTGTTAGAGATTGTTAAGCAAGTTGGATCTTCACAGTCAAATATTTCACAACACATTGATATTCTTAGAACTAAAGGTATTGTTGAATCGCGGCGTGATGGTAATAAAATTTTATGCAAAGTTAAAGATACTAAAATTTTGAAG
>DNJI01000121.1:4694-5031 GCA_003489145.1 Gammaproteobacteria bacterium
ACACACTTTAACTACTTTCGCATGAAATGAAATATGCGCTCGTAGCTCAGCTGGATAGAGTGTTGGCCTCCGAAGCCAAATGTCGGGTGTTCAAATCACCTCGAGCGCACCATCTTAATCAATCATGATTTACCCTGATATTAATCCTATTGCCCTAGATTTAGGCTTTGTACAAATCTACTGGTACGGTCTAATGTATCTAATGGCTTTTTTAGCCGCTTACTTATTGGCCAATTCTCGCGCCAAACAACTGTCTGATTGGAACACACAGCAAACAGAAGACATGATTTTCTATGGTGCACTCGGCGTTGTGCTTGGTGGCCGAATCGGATACATG
>DNJI01000050.1 GCA_003489145.1 Gammaproteobacteria bacterium
AGTATTTGCACTAATAAATCAGTAAAAAATAAACTCAGTTTAATAGATAAAGCCTTAGCATTTTCCCAACTTAAAGAGTCAGAGGCAACCTATAAAACTGTTGAAATTTGCAAAAAAAGAAGGATCGAAGGCGTTAGACTTCAAGCGGATACACGGCGCTATTATCCAAAATCTGCCTCATTAGCACCCTTGCTTGGACGGGTTAATCATGATAAGCAAGGCGTCTCCGGCATTGAAGCTGAATTTAATACAACTCTAACAGGCGAAAATGGAATCACTCAACTCAGTTTTAACCAGGACTCTCAAGGCTCATACTTCAACCCTTTAACCGTTAATCAGCTTAAGCATGGGCAAAATATCACCTTAACCATTGATGCAAATATTCAATTTCATGCCTACACTGCCATTAAAGAATCAGTTGAATTCCATGATGCTAATTCTGGATCGGCCATTATCTTAGCAGCAAATGGTGAAGTTTTGGCTATGGCTAACTACCCTGCCACTGATCCAAATGATAATAGCACTTACAAGCCATCACACTGGAGAAATAGAGTGCTGCAAGATAAGGTAGAGCCCGGCTCAACCATGAAACCATTTACCATGCTATTGGCGCTTGATCAAAACAAAATTACTGCTACCAATAATGAGCTGATTGATGTGACTAAACGTATTGGAAAGCATAAACCAGATGGTAAATATAAATATATGACCATTAAGAAAATCTTAGAGAAGTCGCATAACTTAGGCACTGTGAATATTTCTGAAAGACTCAATAAAGAAAATGTGTATAACACTTGGAATAAGCTTGGGTTTGGGCACCTGCTCGGACTAGTCCCTAGTATTGAAACTTCTGGATCGCTGAAGAATTTTGAATCTTGGGCACTTTCAGACAAACGTGCATTGTCTTATGGCTATGGCCCTATGGAGACTAGTTTAGCGCAATTGGCTAGGGCTTATTTGGTGTTTGCCAATCAAGGCGCTATTCCGCCTTTGAAACTCGTCAAAGGGGTTAATACAAATGAAAAAGTAACCCAGGTTTTTAGCAAAAACTCTACTCTTAAGATTGCCAACATACTTGATTCAGTTGCTTCGTGGGATGGCTCTGGCTACCGTGCACGAATTAAAGGCTATGATGTTGCAGGAAAAACCGGTACAGCTGAAAAAATTATCAACGGTAAATACAACAAAAAAGGCATTAACAGAACATTTTTTACCGGCTTTGCTCCAGTCAATAATCCAAAATATATTATGGCTATTATGCTTGACCATCCAAAAAAATGCTACAACCATTACCGCCCAGACGAGTTAAATAAGTGTGGTGGTGGAAATTCTGCAGCAATGACGTTTAAAAGTGCAATGGAGAGCATCTTAACCGTTGATCAGTCTATCAAGTTGCTGGCAAAAAACTAGCTCTTCTTTCCTCTTCTTGCTTGTAGGCTTTTTACGTACTCTTGTTCGTCTTTAATGAGTAAAGATTGCGTCTTCTTTTGTCGCCTTTCTACTTTTAGTAATGCATCTAAAAACTCATTTTTAGCTGCATTTTCGCTCAAAAAAGGCACTAAAGCACATAATTCTTGCAATCGATTATAAAAACCAGTCTTGACCTTAAAAGGCTTGAGCAACTCCTCTTGTGAAACATCTTCTACCATTTCAGCGGAGTGCACTAAATCTAGCAAGGTTGTGAATTCTTTATCGTTTTCTTTAAGCGCCCTAACCCTAACTTCAACCGTATCATTGTCATGCGCAATCGATGGATAGTTAAGCAATAAACTGATCATTCTAGACATGAGCACTTTAACAGTGCTATTTTCTTTAGGTGTTGGACTTGGGGATTGATAATCATCTGAAAAATCTGAAAAATCAGGTATTGGTGGTTCATCATCGACAACTAGAGTTGGGATTGGATCAATGGATGTTGATATCACCTGCTCAGCTTGTTGCTTAAAAACAGTTTGAACTTGCTCAACGCTTTGCCCAACCACTTGGGCAACCCCATCAATTAGCTGTTGTTGGTAAATTTCATAATTCACTTGATTAATCAATACTGAGACTTTTTCTAAAAACAAAGTCTTGCCTTCGATGGTATCAAAATCTACCTCAGACTTTACATGGTTAAACAAAAACTTTGACAATGTCTGGGCCTTCTCAATGCGTGTTTCAAAAGCCTTAGTAGATTCTTTTTTGACCAAAGTGTCTGGATCTTCTCCATCAGGTAAGAATAAAAACTTAACTATCAAGCCAGCTTTAATTATTGGCAAAGTTACCTTTAAAGCCTTCCAAGCAGCCGCCCGCCCTGCATTATCACCATCAAAACAAAAAACAATGGTGTTGGTGGTACGCGCCAGTATTTGTAAATGTTCTGGAGTCGTAGCTGTGCCTAGCGTAGCAACAACTTTGGTAAATCCTGCTTGATGAAGCGCCACCACATCCATATAACCTTCAACCACCAAGACATAATCCATGGTGCGGGAAAATTTCCGCGCATGGTAAAGCCCATAAAGCTCTCTTGATTTAGAAAATATTGGACTTTCTGAAGAGTTTAAATACTTAGCCTTGGCTTTATTGTCAAACGCCCTACCACCAAAAGCAATAACATTACCCTTAGTATTATGAATAGGAAACATTAAACGATCACGAAAAAAATCATAGTCGCCGTATTCACCTGTTTTAATCAAACCTAA
Organism: Gammaproteobacteria bacterium; assembly: GCA_003489145.1. Taxonomy (GTDB): domain Bacteria; phylum Pseudomonadota; class Gammaproteobacteria; order PS1; family Pseudothioglobaceae; genus Thioglobus_C. Next base: position 2,682 of record DNJI01000050.1, read on the forward strand.
AGATTTTAAATCTGTACTTGCTTGTTCGTCTTTTTCAAATGCAAGCAGTAGGTCATTATTACTTGGTGGTGCAAAGCCTAATTCAAAACGTTTGGCGATCTCACCACTAATACCTCGATTTTTGGCATAACTCACTGCTTTTTCTTTTGCTGGAGAGCTGCGGAGCTGCTGAATATAGAATGCACTTACCTTTTGAGATAAGTCTCGATAACGCTCTAAACGTGGGTCAACTGGCTTGGTATTGCTATCGTACTCAATTTTTAAACCGAATTCATTGGCAATCGCCTCAATCGCTTCGACAAAGCTCAGGTTGTCAATTTTTTGTACAAAACTAATCGCGCCACCGCTCTCACCACACTTAAAACAGTGATAAAATTGCTTGTGACTACTAACAGCAAAGTTACGATTTTTACCACCATGAAAAGGACAAGGTGCGCGATAATCGCTGCCTGTTTTTTTGAGCGACAAACGTTTAGAAATCAAATCGACAATGTCAATTTGATTAGGTAAATCGTCAATAAAACTTTGGCTAATATAAGGCATAAAACTATTTTAATGAAAAAACAAAATTTTTATCAACCTAAATTTATACCAACTTGGCTTTTAATTGGCTTTATGAAATTAGGCACCAAATTGCCTTTTTCTGCACAAGTGTTTCTTGGTACTGGCATTGGTCGATTACTCTACCCACTGCTTTCTCGATTTAGAAAAATTGCCTTTATTAACATCGCTCGCTGCTTTCCCGATAAAAGTTCGATTGAAGTGGAAAGTCTAGTAAAGCAAAATTTTGAAGCCATCGGTATTTCACTTTTTGAAACTGCCAATGCTTACTTTGGTAAAAGCGAAAAAATACAAAAACTCATCACCATTCATAATGAATATCACTTAACAGATGCATTGAATAAAAAACAAGGCGTTATTATACTTGCTGCCCATTTTATGCCGTTAATGCTAGGCTCAAGAGCACTACTATTAAAACACAAGGTTGCCAATATCTACCGTCCACAAAATAATGCTTTATTTGATGAAGCAATGCGCAAAGGTTTTGTTAACAATGGGGCAACCATGATCAAAACCAAAGACACGCGCACCATGATGAAAACAATAAAGAGTGGTCTGCCTATTTGGTATGCGCCCGATCAAGACTTGGGCGAAAAAAATTCTGTTTTTGCGCCTTTTTTCGACATTCAAACCGCTACCATTGCCGCAACAGCGCGATTAGCAAAAACACCAAACACAGTAGTGATTCCTTATTTCTTCATTCGCACTGATAAGGGCTATACCATGAGTTTTGATGCACCACTAACGGATTATCCAAGTAGTGATGTAGTCGATAACGCCACTAGAACCAACCAAATTTTGCACGATCAAATTCTCAAAGCGCCTGAGCAATATTTATGGATTCATAAACGCTTTAAAACCAGACCCAATGGGGAAGCCTCTTTTTATTAATTTTTTACTCAAGGTGTGGAATCAAAAATATAATTAGCGTATAATTAACCCTTTACTGAATTTTGATTTACTTTTACTTATACTTATTATGTCAATTGATACACAATCTATTATTAAAGAATACCAACAAGAAGCTAACGATACTGGCTCAACAAACGTGCAAGTTGCGTTACTAACGGCGCGTATTAAGCATTTAACTGAGCATTTTAAAACGCACAAAAAAGATCACCACTCAAGAAGAGGTCTTTTGCATTTAGTTTCTCAGCGTAAGAAGTTACTAACTTACCTTAAAGGTAGTAATGTAACTGCTTACTCTGATTTAATTTCTCGCTTAGGTCTTAGAAAGTAAGTTTCTTACTTTGATAAAAAGCCCCTTTTGGGGCTTTTTTTGTTTCTACGGTAATGCTTTAGTTAAAATACAGTTTATGGAGTTATCCCCCACTTATCAAAAAATTGAAGACCTAAGAGAGCGCTCCTCTGTTTTGTCTGCACATCTTGATTTGGAAGAAAAACGAGGCAGGCTCGAAGAAGTTTTGCTAGAGATGGAAAACCCAGATATTTGGTCTAACCCAGAAATAGCTCAAGCCTTAGGTCAAGAGAAATCAAAACTAGAATCAATTTGCCAAACCTTTGATGAAGCAAGTGCTGTTTTAGAAGATGCAAAAGAGCTCTTAGATATGGCGCAATCTGAAGATGATGAAGATACGGCTAATAGCGTTATCAACGACTTAAATCGCATTGAAACCTCAGTTAAACAACTAGAATTCCAACGCATGTTTAGCGGTGAACTCGATGCCAATTCTGCTTACTTGGATATTCAATCAGGTTCAGGCGGTACTGAGGCGCAAGATTGGGCTGAGATGATTTTACGAATGTATTTACGCTGGGGTGATAAACATAATTTCAAAGTAAAACTTATGGAAGTATCAGCTGGCGAAGTTGCTGGTATTAAATCAGCCACCATTCATTTTGATGGCGACTATGCGTTTGGTTGGTTGCGTAGTGAAATTGGCATCCATCGCTTGGTCAGAAAATCACCCTTTAATGCCAATGGAAAACGCCACACCTCTTTCTCATCTGTCTTTGTTTCCCCTGAAGTAGATGACAATATTGATATTGAAATTAACAAAACTGATATCCGTATTGATACTTATCGTGCCAGTGGCGCTGGAGGACAGCACGTAAACAAAACGGATTCGGCTGTTCGCATCACTCACCTACCCACCAACACTGTGGTTCAGTGCCAAGATGGTCGCTCACAACATGCTAATAAAGACCAAGCTATGAAGCAACTCAAATCCAAACTGTATGAATTGGAAATGCAAAAACGCAATAGCGAAAACCAAGAACTAGAAGACGCAAAATCTGATATTGGCTGGGGGCATCAAATTCGCTCCTATGTACTTGATCAGTCTCGTATTAAGGATTTGCGTACTGGGGTAGAATCAACCAATACACAAGATGTACTGGATGGTAATTTAGACAAATTTATTGAAGCCAGCCTTAAGGCTGGTTATTAGGAGAATAATAATGACAAGCGAAACACAGCAGTCCTCTGGGAGGGTAAGCGACACGCAGCAGTCCTCGGAGAGGACAACACATTATGACATGATTGCAATTGGTGCAGGTTCTGGCGGATTATCGGCGGTTGAACGTGCCAGTGAATACGGCAAAAAATGCCTGGTCATTGAAGTGAAAACTATTGGTGGCACTTGTGTAAATGTTGGCTGTGTACCCAAAAAAGTCATGTGGTTTGCTGCCAATGCTGCTACCCATATTAATAGCGCCAAAGGCTTCGGTTTTGATGTTGAGGTGAAAAATTTTTCATGGAAAAAACTTAAACAAGGTAGGGATAACTATATTAAAGGTATTACCAATTGGTACGATGGGTATTTAGAAGACTTAGGCATTGATTACATTCACGGATTTGGTAAATTAGTCGACAAAAATACAGTCTCTGTTAATGGTGAAACTTACACAGCTGATCATATTGTGCTCTCCCCTGGCGGTGAGCCTGCTGTTCCTCATATCGAAGGTTCGCAGCATGGTATTACCTCAGATGGTTTTTTTGAATTAGAAGACTTACCTAAAAAAGTAGCTGTGATTGGTGGTGGCTATATTGGCGTAGAGCTGGCAGGTGTACTCAATGCGCTTGGCTCAGAAGTGGAGATTTTTGGCCGTGCTGATACCTTGCTTAGAGGCTTTGATTCAATGATTCAAACCGCACTGGATAAAGACTATACAGAGCATGGTATTACTATCCATCACGGATCTCAAATTGATAAAGTCACCGATGATAAAACCATTATTACTAACAAAGGCGAATTTTCTGGTTTTGATCAAATCATCTGGGCAGTTGGCAGAAACCCAATGACACAACATCTTGGCTTAGAAAATGCAGGTGTTAAGTGTGACCAGCGTGGATTTATCCCTACAGATAAATTCCAAGTTACCAATGTTGATAATATTTTTGCACTCGGTGATGCCACTGGTAGAGCGCCACTCACGCCCGTGGCAATTGCAGCTGGTAGAAGGTTGTCTGATCGCCTATACAATGACATGATTGATCGTCACCTTGATTACAATAACATTGCCACTGTGGTCTTTTCTCATCCGCCGATTGGTACCATTGGATTAACGGAAGATGAAGCGAATGAGAAATTCGACAAGATAAAAATCTATAAATCAGAATTCACCCCAATGGCAGATGCTTTACTTGATCACAAAACCACCACTGCTTTAAAGCTTGTGTGTGAAGGTGATGATGAAAAAATCGTTGGTTGTCATATTATGGGGCATGGTGCTGATGAGATGCTCCAAGGTTTCGCCGTTGCCATTAAGATGGGTGCGACTAAAAAGCAGTTTGATGACACAATAGCGATTCATCCGACGAGTGCTGAAGAGCTAGTTACCTTAAGATAATTAACGACGATTCATTTTGCGCCATTTATAGGGCTGAATTGGTGGGGTGTAAAAATCCCAGAAACCCAGTTTCTCTGCTTTGGCTAAATCCTCTTCTTGTCGGTAAGTATCTTTATAAGAAAAGGCCATGCCCGCCTCTACCATGAGCTTACCAACATCGGTATCGCCCTTATACACTTTGACCAAAATACGATTGTAATGATCAATGCCAATGGGCTCGATTAACAATTCATCGGGCAAGTTTTGCAAGACTTGCTTTAAATAATCCTTAGCCAATCGACCACAATCAACAACTTGAAATTTTGTTTTCCGACATTTTTGTTTAATTTCAGGTGTATCAATACCTGCAATACGCATTTGCACACTGACACTATCACCATCAACAATATATAAAGTTTTTTCACTGTTCAGTGTGAAATTGCCTATATTGGCCAAAGCGTTAATAGAGAGCAATAGGCATAAAGTAAATAATTTCATGTAAGCAAATACTAGCGGTAAAATCAATCATTTTAGCAAAAGACTGTTATCCCACGTGAGTGCATTAGAACAAATACAATTTGATAGCGACGGATTAATTCCTGCCATTGCCCAAGATTTTGAAACAGGGGAGGTTTTGATGTTTGCGTGGATGAATGAAGAATCCTTAGCACTCACGATTGAGAAACAACAAGCAGTTTATTATTCTCGCTCTCGCAAAAAACTATGGTTTAAAGGTGAAGAGTCAGGGCACACACAATTAATTAAAGAAATCTATACAGATTGTGATAATGATGTTATCCTGCTCAAGGTAGAGCAAGTCGGTGGTATTGCTTGTCATACCGGCAGAAAGTCTTGTTTTTTCCAAAAACTAGACAATAATGATTGGCAGAGTGTTGCAGACGTATTGAAAGACCCAAAAGATATTTATGGATGACATATTAACAAAATTAGAACAAATACTCGAAGAGCGTAAATCTGCCAATGCGGATAAATCTTACGTAGCCTCTTTATATGCTAAGGGCTTAGACGAAATCTTAAAAAAGATTGGTGAAGAGTCTGCCGAGGTGATTATGGCTGCCAAAGACGATGATCAAAATAAAATCATCTATGAAGTAGCAGACCTGTGGTTTCACACGCTGGTATTACTGCGACACAAAAACATTAAAATCGATAAAATACAAGATGAATTATCATCACGATTTGGCTTATCGGGTTTGGAAGAAAAAGCCAATCGAACTAACTAAACAACAGGAGAAAGAAACATGATGCCAGGACCATTTGAACTGATTATTATCTTAGTAATCGTATTGCTTATTTTTGGTGGTAAGCGTCTTAAAAACATTGGTGGCGACCTTGGTGGCGCCATTAAAGGTTTTAAAAAATCCATGAAAGATAGCTCAGAAGACAAAATCGATAACAAAGATGATGTCATCGAAGCCAAAGTTATCAAAGAAGAAGATAAAGCAAAAAAATAAACCATGTTTGATATTGGCTTTTGGGAATTCGCCTTAATTGGTGTCATTACTCTAATCGTGGTTGGCCCTGAAAGAATGCCGGCTATCGCTCGAAAAGCCGGGCAATACGCTGGCAAAGCTAAAAGATTCATTGCCAAAATTCAAGATGATATTGGCGATGAGTTTGAAGCCGACAAACTTAAAGAACATTTAAGTCTTGAAGATAAAGATTCAAGTATCGTTGAAATTTTGAAAGAGACTAAAGAAGAGCTCAATCAAATTAAGGACGACGTCAACAACAAAAAATCATGACTTCAGAGCGTAAAAAAGAAGAAATGACCTTTGTTCAGCATTTGGTCGAACTGCGTGACATATTGCTACACTCAGTTATTGCTATTTTAGTCATTTTTATTGGCTTATTTCCTTTTGCTAATGAAGTTTATGGCTTTATTGCCGCACCTATTATCAGTGTTCTACCGCAAGATACTAACATCATCGCTATTGGGGTAATATCACCATTTCTAACACCACTTAAAATGGCGCTAATTATGGCTGTTTATCTAGCCATGCCATATCTACTCTATCAAATATGGAAATTTATTGCGCCCGCCCTATACAAACACGAAAAACAAATGGTCGTCCCTTTAATCGTGTCATCTACTATTTTGTTTTATGCTGGAATACTATTCTCTTTCTATGTGGTTTTCCCGGTTATTTTTGGATTCTTATCCAGTGTCGGCCCAAGCGTTGTCGACTTCACGCCTGACATTCAATACTACTTAGATTTTGTGCTTAAGGTTTCTTTTGCCTTCGGTGTGGCTTTTGAAGTACCTATTGCCACCATATTACTGATTATGTTTGGCATCACAACAGTTGAAAAGCTAAAAAATAACCGACCGTATGTCATTATCGGCGCCTTTATATTGGGGATGTTACTCACACCACCTGATATTATTTCTCAGGTATTAATTGCTATTCCAATGTGGTTATTATTTGAAGCAGGTTTAATTTTTGCGCCGATGTTTAAGCGCAAAGAAGTCACTAATGATGATAGCCCTACCGAGCCTTCGACTGACCGA